>NZ_JBAMMY010000049.1:0-80043 GCF_051233685.1 Desulfobacterium sp. N47 | reverse complement strand
TGTAGTCATATATTCCGTCAAATTGTAATAAAAGATCATGGCCGAAGCAGGCCCACATTTGTTATAACCAACAACAAGGCTTTGCCCATGAAGGATATCCTTGAAGTCTATGCCAAAAGATGGTGCATAGAAAACAAGATTAGGGCTTACACCCTTTGAATATGAACTCGCCAACAAATCCATTAATCCGGTAACTTGTTAACGATATATCAATTTGTTTACCTTTATTAACGGGAATGTACCTTATCTGTTGTCTGGTTGCTTAGCCCTATTTTTTCCCTTCAACCAATATTCCATTGATAAACACATGAACAATACCTGAAACATAAGTTTAGTACGGCAGTCTCCTATAAAAAGTTCAATTAAAGCATTTTTATCATAAGAGGCAGAGCAACAAACGTGCCTATAGAGGCTCCCAGGTTTGTAAAAGCAACTACAAGAAGTATTCTGGTAACCTTATTTCTCCAGAAACCCCTTACGGAAAGAATGTCGTCCGGCAGGCTTTCAATATCTTTAACTTTCGGTTTGCTGAAATAGGCTTCCACAAGTCCTGAAACCCATCCTACAGCTATAAGCGGATGCAAAGTGGTTAAAGGTGCGGCAAGCATGGAAGATAAAATTGTAAGGGGATGAGCCATCGCAATAACTGCGCCCACTCCGGCTAAAACCCCGGTTATGAGTATCCACCAGGTTATCATGTCGGTTCCGGCCTTTGTTCCGCCATAATAAAAACCGTAAATAAAAAGAATGATAATGCCTGATGTGAAAATCCACTGAAAAGCATTCGACATACTGCTTTTGGGAGGAACTGTGTCAAGTGATGTTAAGTCAATAGTATCATCCCAGTAAGCTTTAATACCTTTCACATGGCCGGCTCCAACTACAGCCACAATCTTGTTTCCGGGAGCTGTTTTGATTTTTTGGGCAAGATACATATCTCTTTCATCTATCAGTATCTTTTTTAATACGGGAAGAGATTGTCCTACTTCCGCAAGAAGAGTTTCAAGCACATCTTCCTGCTTCATCTTTTCAATGTCATTTTCAGTAATATCCCCGACATCTCCTAAAGACAGAATCAGTTGAAAAAGAAGCTTTACTTTCCCCCAAAAACCAATGGTATTCCATACTCTTGAAAGAGTTACCCTTATATCCCTGTCAGCCGTATGTATTTTAGCTCCGATGGATTTTCCTGCATTGATGGCCTCTATCATTTCCTGGCCAGGAACAATATCAAACTTTTTTGCGATTCTTTTTTGAAATGATGCGAGGATAAGGTTTGAAAGAAGAAGAAATGTCTTTTTTTCCTTAATTACCTTTACGATATTTGTGTTTTGCCATGAGTCTTTTTTTTCTATAGCCTGATATCTTGATTCACAGAGTTCTACACATACGGTATCCGGCTTTTCTTCGTTAATGACCGAATTGACAAGTTCAACACTGTCCTTTGAAACATGAGCCGTACCTAAAAGAACGATTTCCTTATCTTCGGCAAACAGGCGGTGCACCATATTGTGGTTGCTGGTATCCATTATTATATTTATTTCTCCTTCAATTTATTATTTCTTGTTAGTTCTGCTATAGTAGATCCCCAGCCACCTCTTTCCGGCGGTGAATCAAAAAATGATATGACATAAGGACTTTTGTTTAAAATACCGGCAACACTGTTTTTAAGAATTCCCTTACCCTTTCCGTGAATTATACGCACAGTATAAATACCGTTTGCCATACATTCCAAAAAATATTCGGAGAGCAGATCGGAAATATCTTCAGGTCTGAATGTATGCAGATCGATTGAATCTTCTGCAGGAATTTTAACAGACTCCATCCATCAACCTTTCACCTTTCACCTTTCACCTTTCACCTTGAACCTTGAACCTTTCACCTTTCACCTTTCACCTCTTCCCCCTGTCGCCTTCTAAAGCAGCGAAGGAGAACAAGGGTTATGATTGCGATAATTAATTCCTGCTTTTTCGAAACTGCCTGTTGCATAACAATATTGGCATTGATACAGGCATGAGTTATACATTCCTATATCTTTACTTGCAACACATCCGCATTCTTTTCTCTGAAAAGGGTCTTTTTTCAAATCAAGCTTAAGTCTGAAAACTTTTTCAATATAATCATCATCTATACATTTACCAGGCAAGATGCCAAACTTGCCAAGATATTTCTTTAAAGCGCAGCTTTGTATTTTTATATTATATTTAGATGCAGTCTGGGCTAAAAAGGCTGAAAGATCAAATATATTATCATCGTATCCGTTTAGCAAAAGGCCTTTGTCGGACAGTATGTTTAGCCTGCCTTTGATCTTTCTGTAAATCTCTGCAAAACTTATTATGCAGCGCAAAGTATAACCGCATAAAGATTCTGCTATGTTTTCATAGGTTTTTTTGTGGAAATCAATATCTGTAATATTGCTTAATATAACAGGATCATAGCGCCAAATAATTTTTTCGGGGCCAATAAGGTCAGACAGTTTTTTAAAAATATTAAGCGAGTGTTTTACCGAAGGCGATTTGGGGTCAAGAAGTTTCGGGTTATTCATAAGGGTATATAAAAAATAATAACGATAGCCTCTTTGCCTGAGTTCTGTAAGATGAGGAATAATCGGGCCGGGATTTCGTGTCCAGAACACAATTACATCCACATTTTCAACAGATAAGGAAACGTTTGAAATCTGTCCGGGGTTGAAGGGATTGGGAACAGTGCAGAAACCTTCACGAATGCGGTTAATAAACCATCTGCTGTAAAAAGCCGGAATATCAGTTCTTCTGCTTGCACTTATAATCATATGGCCGCACCCTGTCTTATTTTCTCCAAAAGGCGGGCGTAAAAAGTATAAAAATAGTGTAAAGTACCAGCCTGCCAGCCAGCATGGCGGAGGACAGCACCAGCGCCTACGATTACAGTTTCCATGATTGTCTTCTTTGTAAATAATAATCAGTCTTTAGAACCACTTCCAAAACGTTTCGGTTTGGTCAAGGTCAAGGCGGACGAAAATCTTTCGAACAAGGGGCAAAACTGACTTAAATCATCGATTGTCCTTTCAGGCAAAGGAAAAAATGACATCTGCACAATCTTATGATTTTATAAAACGCCTGAATAATGTTCGGACATCACTTATCCCGAGAGCTAAAGATATCGTAGAATATACGATAGCAAAAGGTAGCAGCACTATAACGGCAAGTAGAATAGGAGACAGGTGCCCGAAATAATTACGCAGCCACCAGCCAGCCGCAGCGGCTGCAAGCGCAGCAACCCAGAGTTTCGCGAGATAGCTCATAGCAAGGCCGGTGCGCCCGATACGGCGGTTAAGAGTTCGACGTAAAAGTGCAAATTCAACCCAGGCAGCTATTCCGGCTGAAACGGTAAGTCCTGCAACACCCCAACGCGGGCTGATACCAATGGCCGGCGGCAGTGGAACCGCGCAGAGATACCCCAAAACCGTGGTAAGCACAACACGTATAATTGCAAAGCGAAGCGGTGTTTTGGTGTCGCGCAGGGCGTAATAAGCCGATGAATAAAGCCGTCCAAAAGTTGAGGCCAGCAAACCAACCGTTGCGCCGGCAAGAATTCCCCAAACATAAATTACATCGGCTCTCATGAATTTACCGGTCTGATAGATTGCAGCCACAATAACATCACCCACCAATAAAAAAGCGACCACAGATGGCAGAACAAAAAAGGCTATTTGACGGAGACCTGAATCTATCCTTGCCCGCAACATATTTGCCACTTCCTGATCATTACCAAGTGCCCCCGACATTAACGGAAGTTCAGCAGCCGAAACCGACATTCCGAAGAGGCTCACCGGAAGTGTATAGATTGTTTGAGCATAGGCGAGTGCAGCAACTGCGCCTGTTGGCAGCAAACTGGCCAAAAGAGCATCAACATATGCACTAATCTGCACAACACCCCGTCCCATAAAAACAGGAAAGAAGTTGATCACAACGGTTTTTACATTTTTTGCATGATAATCAAGAGAAAGCCGCAGTCCGTGAAGAAGCTTCAATACAACCGGCAGTTGCACACATACCTGTAAACCGCTGCCAAGCACTGATCCCCATGCCAGAATTTGAGCAAGCGGATATTGTGCATATCGGCTGCCGAATTGAAGCATAGTCAGGATTAGGGTTACGTTCCAGATAACCGGAGCTGCATAGGAAAGAAAAAACCGGCGATGGCTGTTAAGGATACCAAGACACCATGCGGAAAAAGCCAGAAGTCCGGCGCCTGGAAACAGAATACGTACAAGACGGATAGTCAGCTCTCGTTTGGCACCGGTAAATCCAGGCGCTATTACATCGATCAAATACGGTGTTGTCAGAATTCCGGCCAGCACCAGAATTGAAATTACCAGAGATAAAAGCGCTGCGATAGCGCCGGCTGTGCGCCTTGCCTCTTCATCATCCTTACGTGCCAGCAACCCTGCGTAAACCGGAATGAATGAAGCTGAAAGTACCCCTTCTCCAAATAGATTTTGGAGAAAATTGGGAATGCGAAAAGCAGCTTTGAATGCATCTGCCGCATCTGAATTGCCAAAGTAGTGTGCGAAGATGCGATCACGAACAAGTCCTGCAATCCGGCTGAAAAAAATCCCGGCAGCAACTAAAAAGGCATAATGTTTAGAGCCGGGATTTGACGGATTACTTTTTTTAAAACTTTTTCCGGATAAACTAGAATCGGAATGCGACATTGGCATAAGACTCTATTTCAACAATACCTTTGAAGAATAGCCTGTTTCGCTCAGGTTCCGGAAACATGAGAATATTAACCATATAAACACATTAAGTATCAAAATTACTGAAAGAAGACTTAGTTTATCCGGATTGAACTCTGTACAATCCGGATAATTCCGGCTTAATTTCATTTATGGCCGTGACCATGGCTACGCCCGTCATCTCTCCGGTCATCCCGCCTATCATTAGACCTTTCTCTGTATTCCTTTTTATCCATATGTTTTCTTTGCTTCTTCCACTGTCCATAGGGAATGCGATGTTCATGCTTATAGACTGAACGATAATTTCTTGGTGCACGTCTCACATAATCGGGAATATGGCGCTGATCCATTTCCTTCCAATGGCCATTGTAATCCCTTGAACGGTACCAGCGATCTCCGCGTGGAGACCACCAATAATCGTTATAGAAGAAAATATCCACATCCGGATGAGGAGCAACAAAAACCGGCGATCCGGGAATTACGATTATTTCGGGTGGCCTAATAAATATACGGGGTGGAGGAGGTGGAAGAGGAAGAGGTAAATGTATATCGATGCTTGGGCCTTCTGCCGCCGCCTCTTTAACAAACCCGATTGGTAACAAAAGCACTGTAACCAAGACAAATCCAAATAATAAAAAAACAATTTTTCTCATATAATCTTTCCTTTTGCCCTGTAAATTAATTAATTGTTTAAGAGATTTTTACTTGATATGCTCAAGCATGACCTGCTTTAATTGAAAGGAGAGCAGGATTTATTCCCATTTTTTTTGCTGTAGCATCCCACATGGTTTCGACTGACGTATTAAAAAGAATATCCTCGGAAACACAACAGGTCAGCCATGCATTTTCCTTAATTTCATATTCGAGCTGTCCCGGACCCCATCCGGCACATCCAAGAGCAATAATATAAGACTTGGGCCCATTACCGACGGCAATCGCAGTAACTATATCCAATGTATTGCTCATAGCAAGAAAAGGAGTTATCATAAAACAACTTTCATACTCAAACGGCTGGCCGTGAAGAATAAATATTTCTCCTGTATGCACAGGCCCGCCCATATAAACAGGTATTTGTTCCGCACCCGGGATGTATGCTATTTTGAGCTCATCAAAAATGTCTTTTCCTGTAACAAAAGAACTTATCCTGTTTATTACTATTCCGAAAGCGCCTTCCTGCGTATGTTCTGAAATACAGGTTACGGTTCCGGAAAAATTTGGATCAGCCATCTCAGGCATAGCAAAAAGGAATTGCCCTTTAAGAAAAAACGGTTGATTGTTTTCTTCCATAAAATTTTCCATTATAAATACAAACAGGATTTCATAGTTAAATTTATAAACCCAATCATGCCCTAAACTCTGACACGGTGAACCGGAGTTGTTTAAACACCTTAATATGATGGTAAAAACATGGTTTTATAAAAAGCCTGCTCTTTATCTAAGGTTATTTCAAATTATCCAAAGGCCTCCGGTGATCCCTAAGTTTTTCTAATAATTTCATTTTTTCATTGCACAACATAAGATCAACCCATTCGCTAAATAACGGAATCAGCCTTTTTTTCAGATCTTTATTTGCCTCGGCCCTTGTTTCTTCGAGTATCGAAAGGGCTTTTATAAGATCATCTCTATCCGGATCCTGTTCCAATAATTTATTATAAATTTCGGCTGCTTTATCAAATAAACCCTGTTTAGCATATATTTCAGCCATGGTAACAGTATTAACAGCACTATTATCAACCATTATAGTTCTCTTTTAAAGTTATTATTTCGAGCCAGTTTCAAAACGTCCCATTTAGGCCGATCTCTGCGTTGGGCTCAAATTTTAATCCTAGAAATACTAAATGTATTCCTGTGGTTAAAATATTCGCCCGCCTTGACCTTGACCAAACTGAAACATTTTGAAAGTGGCTCTTTCGCGTAAGTTTATATTTTCCATTCTTTTAATATATGATGGACTTGTTCGGTACTATTGTTTTTTGGTTCCGGCTTCTTTTTCATTCTTAAATTGTAAGATAATCTCATCTTTTCTTATCATACCCAATTCCTGCCTGGCTATATTTTCAATATATTTCGGATCTATACTTAAGCGCTTTATTTCAATATACATGGAATTATTCTCCATTGCCAGTTCTTTATTTTTATTTATAATTACATCTCTTTCTTTTCTAAGCCGCTTTAATTCAAGCATGGCATTGTTCCCCACAATTATCAGCATAAAAAGTGAAAAAACAATGCCTATTCCAATGGTTAATAATATTTTATTCTTTCTGCTCAACTTTCTTTCTGCTCCTTCCGGTCAAAGCTATGAGGCTTTTAATTTCAGAGCTTTTTACAAAATATGTTAAAAAACCATATAAAACTATGCCGGCTAACAAACAAGAGGTCACACTTAACAGCATGGCACCAAAAGAAATATTTTCATAAGGTATAATCAATGATTTCAAACACCAGACAATTCCCCCCATAATCAGTGAACATACAACGGTTTTTCCGGCTGATTTTTGCAGTTTATCCCAGCCCGGATATCCGACTTTAATATTAATTGCCCGGAAAAGAAGTATAATATTTAAAATTGAAGCCAGTGAATTTGCCAGTGCAAGCCCCCCGTGTTTGAGAGGTTTCATCAGCAAAAAACTCAGGGCAATATTTGCTATAAAAGATATTAAGGCTGTTATTACAGGAGTTTTTGTATCTTTTAATGCATAAAAAACCGGAACCGTAATCTTAACTGATGCAAATGCCCATAGCCCGATACTATAGCATAACAGGGCCTGGGCAGTCAATTTTACTGTTTGCATATCAAATTCTCCTCTTTTAAAAAGCAGGATGATTACAGGTTCTCTTAATACAATAAGACCTATCATACAGGGAAAAGTGATAAACAGCACCATTCTTATGGAATAGTCGAAAGTCTCTTTTAAAGCATTCATGTCGTTTTCGGAAGCCTGCCTGGAAAGAGCCGGAAATATTGCTGTAGCGGCCGAAATTGCAAAAACTCCCAGAGGAAACTGCACAAGCCGGTCGGCATAATATAAATATGAGATACTACCTTCAGGTAAAAATGACGCCAGGAGAGTACTGACAAACATGTTTATCTGGTAAACAGCCCCGCCGAATATTGCCGGCAGCATGAGAATTCCGACCTTTTTTATTCCCGGATGGAATATTTTTGTTTTCCTCCATAAATATATACCGTTTTTCATAAGAAACGGAACTTGAACCAAAAGCTGCAAAACCCCACCGGCAAGCACACCGGCGGCAAGCACTTTTACCGGTTCATTCATAAGAGGAGAAACAAACAGGACAGCTGTTATCATTGAAATATTTAGTATGCAAGGTGCAAAAGCCGGAGCTGCGAAATGCCCTAAAACATTTAAAATACCCATAAAAATGCCTAGTAGACATATTAAATAAATATATGGAAACATTATTCGGGTAAGAGACACGGTAAGCGCAAATTTTGCAGCAGAACCGGCGAATCCGGGTGCAATAACAGTTACAATCAAAGGAGAGAAAATAATCCCCAATACAGTAATAAAAACAAGGATAATAGATAAAAGACGTACTGCCGATCCGGCAAGATTGTTGGCTTCATCTTTTCCCTCTTTTATGAGATATTCAGCAAATACAGGTATAAAAGAAATACCCAAAGAACCTTCTGCAAAAAGCCGGCGGAAAAGATTCGGTATTCTGAAAGCAACTATAAATGCATCCGAATATAATCCGGCACCAAAATACCATGCAATTACAACATCTCTTGCAAAACCAAGTATACGGCTAAGCAGCGTTGCCGAACCCACAAGCATAGCCGCTTTTGTTACCCGGATTTTTTCCGACCCAGGCATAAATATCCTCACCCACTTAAATTAAAATTATAAAATATATTGCAAAAACGTCCTAATCCGGGCTAATATGTCCTTGACAGTTTATATCTCATCTTGTATAAAAGGCGCTCTAAAAAAATCTAACAAAAGGAGTCATGAATTTGGCAAATCATAAATCAGCTTTAAAACGTGCACGGCAAGATGAAGTCAGACGCTTGCGCAACAAATCTATAAAAACAAGAGTAAAAAACATAATAAAGGACATCAGGGAAACTGCAAACAAGAATGAAAGCAAGGAGGTTTTCTTGAAAAGTCTGGATGCAGCAAAGTCCATTATCGACAAATCAGCAAAAAAAGGTGTGATACATAAAAGAACCGCCGCCCGGAAAATATCCCGCCTGTCAAAACTGATACCTTCGTAAAAAGTCATAAACGATTATAGCTCGGCAGGAAAGGGGTTCAGCTCTTTAGTATTTTGAAATAAATTCATGCGATTTCACACTCTCACCAGGCTGTGAATTATTCGCCCACCGGCCTGTTGATGGACTTTTTATAAGTCCATCAACATTTGTTAATGCTTTATCATTTGTCAGAATATTATGCCAATTAATTTCTGATTCCTGGCTTCAAGCTCGCCATATCCCATAGCGAATATGAGCTGAATTCATATCTAAAAATTGTCCGTTAGTTTATTATATACCTTTTCTGCAATTCTTTTTGATAGAATTTCAATAGCTTTTCGCATTTCATTTTCAGTTGCAAGCTTGTCTGACAAAACAGTAAAGGCCTGGTCATCTGTAATATTTGATCCTGTCCAGATAATATTGCCGTCTTTGCCTTTTAATTTCAAACTAACAACAATTACGACCCGTCTTTCAAGAGATGTTATAGTACTGCTGCGCGAAATCGCCGCATCGTTGGCTGTTTCTATAACCCCGGATAAAAATGCGTCCGCTTCATCTTTCTTTGCAACATTTTTACCGTGTCTGGTGAATTCATATATAATGTCGTTTGTTATTATGCTTTCAATACCGTTTTCGGCTGTTTTATTTTCAAGAACAGATACACTTACTTTTTTAACTGATGCCGGCAATTCACCGCTTCCGGCAAACATATATCCACAACCATAAAACGACAATGCTGTAACAGTTATAATCAATATCAGTAGGCGTGTTTTTATCAAAGCTGCTCCTTTAGTTTTATATAACTATATTTACGAGTTTTTTCTTAACAACAATTACTTTTTTAATCTGTTTGTTGCCGATAAATTTTATGGCATTTTCATCGGATAAGGCTCTCTCTTTTATTGCATCATCATTTGCATCGGAACTTATGTTGAATTTGCCTCTGAGTTTGCCATTAACCTGAACAACTATAAGCATTTCATCGTTTACAAGGGCCTCTTTCCTGTAAACAGGCCATGGCGAAAGAAGCACGCTTGTTTTGTAACCAATTGCTTCCCACAGCTCTTCTGAGAAATGAGGAACTATTGGTGACAACAATAAAATGATTGATTCAACAGCAAACCGGATTACTCCCGGTTTTTCGGGAGCATCTTCAATGTTATCCATTGCATATATGATGTTGACAAGTTCCATAACTGCACTTATGGCAGTATTGAAATGGAATCTGTTTTCTATGTCGTTTGTGACCTTTGAAATTGTTTGGTGAGTTTTCCGGTATAGTTCCCGCAAATCTCCTTCAAGCAGCTCCGGTTCTCCGTCAAATGGCACAGTATTTCCAATTACATCAATCCATGTATTAACAAGTCTCCATACACGCGTTAAAAAACGGTAACCTCCTTCAACTCCCTGTTCGCTCCATTCAAGATCCCGTTCAGGAGGAGCGGCAAAAAGGCAAAAAAGCCTGGTTGTATCGGCTCCGTATCTTTCAAGCAGCAGGTTGGGATCAATAACATTTTTTTTAGACTTGGACATTTTCTCAACCCGTCCAACCACGACTTCATGCCCGCATTTTGAACAAGTGCGTTTTTCGGTTTCCTCTATAACCTCCTGAGGAAATAAATAACCATGATCGGGACAGGAGACAGTCTCTTTGCACACCATACCCTGAGTTAATAGTCTGGTAAAAGGCTCCTTGCATTCAACCAGACCAAGATCTTTTAAAACACGGGTAAAATATCTTGAATACAGAAGGTGCAAAATAGCATGTTCAACACCGCCTATATATTGATCCACCGGCATCCAGTAATCGACAGCGGTTTTATCAAAAAGGCCTTTTGTATAATCAGGACTGCAATAGCGCTCAAAATACCAGGAGGATTCCACAAAAGTATCCATGGTATCCGTTTCCCTTGCTGCATCATCTCTTCCGCATTTCGGGCATTTTGTTTTTGTGAAATAGTCAAGAAAGGAAAGCGGGGACTGGCCGCCTTCAAGCAGACCTGCATCTTCGGGGAGCAATATGGGAATATCTTTTTCATCCGCAGGAACAATACCGCAGCTTTTGCAGTGAACCATTGGTATAGGCGCACCCCAGTAGCGTTGTCGCGAAATGCCCCAGTCTCTCAGTCTGAAACTGACTGTTTTTTCTCCGATGCCTTTCTGTTCAAGAAAAGAAGCAATCTCATCAAGAGCTTTTTTATTGTTTATACCGTTAAATTGCCCGGAATTAACCATTGTTCCTTCACCGGCGTAAGCTTCAGCCATCAAAGCCGGATCAAGGTCACATTCAGGGGGTTTAACAACAATCACAATATCCAGCCCGTATTTTTTTGCAAAATCGAAATCCCTCTGATCATGTGCGGGGACAGACATTACCGCGCCCGTTCCATACTCCATGAGAGCAAAGTTTGCGGTATATACGGGCATTCTTCTGCCGGTTAGCGGGTTAATACACCATGCTCCGGTAAAAACACCTTCTTTTTCATAACCTTCCATAGCTTTAACCGACCTGTCCTGTAAGGAAATTTTTTCGATGAATTCAAGTACATTCTTCTCTTGATCCGTTCCTTTTGAAAGCTTTATTACAAGGGGATGTTCAGGGGCAAGACACATGAATGTTGCACCAAAAACCGTGTCCTGTCTTGTTGTAAATACAGGAATAACTTCATCCATATTTTCAACCGGAAATCTTATTTGAGCTCCGGTACTCTTTCCTATCCAGTTTTTTTGCATCAAAGTGACTTTTTCTGGCCATCCGGCAAGCATATCACAATGGAGCAGAAGATCTTCTGCATAGTCTGTTATTCTGAAAAACCACTGCCAAAGCTTTTTCTGGCGGACCTGTTTGCCGCATCTCCAGCACATACCTGCTTCTACCTGTTCATTTGCAAGAACTGTTTGACAGGAATCACACCAGTTAACAAAAGATTCTTTTCTGTATGCATCCCCTTTTTCATACATTTTCAAAAAAAGCCATTGTTCCCACCTGTAGTATTCTGGCTTACAGGTTGTAATTTCCCTGTCCCAGTCATATGAAAAACCCATGCGTTTTAGTTGCTTACGCATGTAGTCTATATTTTCATAAGTCCAGGCTGCGGGATGCGTTTTATTTGCTATAGCCGCATTTTCAGCAGGCATTCCGAAAGCATCCCATCCCATAGGGTGCAAAACATTAAAACCCTGCATCCTCTTATATCTTGCAACCACATCACCTATGGTATAATTTCTCACATGCCCCATATGAATTTTTCCGGAAGGATATGGAAACATTTCAAGAAGGTAATATTTTTTTTCCCGGGGATATTCACTGACCTTAAAAAGGCCTGACTTGTCCCAGTTTGTCTGCCACTTACTCTCTATAACTTCCGGGTTGTACTTTTCTTCCATTATTGATTTAAAACTCCTTAATAAGCGCTTGCCGGATAATTTCGGTTAAAATTCGCTCATTCTTCAAAGATAAGCGAAATTAATCATTTTTCACAGTTTTCATTGTTTGACAATTTACATAAAACATATAATTTTTTTTACTAGTTGCACAATATCATATAAATAGCAAGATTTGCGAATAAATATTGTGCCGTTTGTGGGCTGCCGGAGATTTTTTTATTTTCCAGATCAGAATTTAACAGGATATTGGATTCTTTCCATCTGGCATTATCCGGATATTGAAATAAAAACTGATTGACTTACATCTAACAATTGCATATTCAAGCAAAAATTTATATAATATCAAATTAAAAAAATATTACATGCGTATTAATATAAAATAGCAAGGGTTTTAAGCAACTTACCTTCATCATGCCGGAGTATGGGACCGGATTAAGGTTAAGATGTTATGCGAAATCCTTACGGCATCAAACTCACTTCCGGGAAAACTTAGATGAGCGGCAAAATTATTATAAATGCGGTTGATCCAGCCGAATGCAGAATAGCAAAAGTAAAAGACAACAAACTTGAAGAATTTCATACCGAAAACGCTGCAAGAGAAATTACGCAAAGCAACATATACAAGGGGATAGTTACGCGTATTGAACCTAGCCTCCAGGCTGTTTTTATTGACTACGGAGCGGAACGCCAAGGGTTTTTACAAAAAAATGAAATACATAGCGACTATTTTCATGACAGTGATTCCGGAGACCGTTCCATAACAAGCATAGTCAAGCAGGGTCAGGAATTTCTGGTGCAGGTTACAAAGGACCCGATTATGAAAAAAGGGGCGATGCTTACAACATATATTTCCCTTGCAGGAAGATTTGTAGTGCTTATGCCGGGAAGTGAAGGGGTTGGCGTTTCCCGCAAAATAAGCGATGAAGAAGAACGTAAAAGGCTTAAAGAAACTGTAAGCAATATAAAAATCCCTGAAGGGTTTGGAATAATCGTCAGAACCGCCGGCACCGATAGCACAAAGATAGAAATATCCCGTGACATTGCTTATCTGTTAAGGCTTTGGAAGAACATAAAAAGCAATGTCATGGAAGTTAAATCCCCGGCTCTGCTGTATAAGGAAAGACATCTTGTTGTTAGATCGATAAGAGATTATTTTACATCCGATGTTAATGAAATTCTTATCGACGATCCGGCTGTATACCGTGAAGTCAGAGATTTTATAAAGATAATATCGCCCAAACATGCAACAATAGTGAAACTATTTAAAGGTGATAAACCCATATTCACAAAATTTCAGCTTGAAAACCAGATCAGCTCTATTTTTGAAAACAGAGTCAAACTTAAGTCGGGTGGCTCCATAGTTATAGAACAGACTGAGGCGCTTGTTGCCATAGATGTCAATTCAGGCAAAGCCACCCATACAAAATCGATCGAAGAAACAGCTCATGCAACAAATCTTGAAGCCGCAGAAGAGATAGCACGTCAATTGCGTCTCAGGGATCTGGGAGGACTTATAGTTGTTGATTTCATAGATATGAGAGATTCGAAACACAACCTGGAAGTTGAAAAAGTTTTTAAAACTTTTGTTAAAGAAGATAAAGCCAGGATAAAGTTTGGAAAGATTTCAAGGTTTGGTTTAATGGAACTGTCAAGGCAAAGGATCAGACCATCAATCGAATTTGGAAGCTATGAACCGTGCAGTTACTGCAAGGGAAAGGGCGTAACCCCATCTGCCGAAACCCAGGGCCTCAGTTTCCTGCGAAAACTCAGCCTTGCAGCCCTAAAAGATGATATTACAAGTGTTAAAGGAATTGTTCCGGTTAATGTTGCAGATTATTTATCAAATAAAAAGCGTAAGGATATTTTTGATATTGAAACAAGACGCAGCTTAAATATACGTATTGAGGGAAACAGCAGCATGTTGCCGGGGGAATGCGAAATTATCTGTGAAAAGGCATCTTGTTGACACTCCTTTGGGATTCCTGTATCAAACAAATATGGTTTTCAGTTAACTGCTGACGGAAAACCGTAAACTGCGATCAATACTTAAAATAACAAAAACAGCCTGACAGATAAAGTCGTATAAAACTATTAGGCACGCAATATAAATCACTATTACAGGTAATTATGATACAAAGATACACCAGAAAAATTATGGGCGACATCTGGACAGATGAAAACAAATACAGAACATGGCTTATGGTAGAGGTGCTTGCCTGCGAAGCCATGGCTAAAACAGGCAGAATTCCGGAAGCCGCAGTTTTAAACATAAAAAGCAAAGCGAACTTTTCTGTAGACAGAATAAATGAAACCGAATCCATTACCAAACATGATGTAATAGCTTTCTTAACAAACGTCGCAGAGTATGTTGGCCCCGATTCAAGATATATCCACATGGGGCTCACATCATCGGACATTCTCGATACCGGTATGGCATACCTGCTTAAAGAAGCAGGCAAAATAATTATAAAAGACTGCGATGGCCTTATGGATGCCATCAAGGAGAAAGCTTTTAAACATAAAGATACTGTTATGATAGGGCGTTCCCATGGTATTCATGCTGAACCAATAACTTTCGGCCTGAAATTATCCGTATGGTACGATGAAATGCAAAGGAATAAAAACCGTTTCCGGAACGCCCTGGAAACAATCAGCTACGGTAAAATATCCGGTGCTGTTGGAACTTTTGCAAATATTTCTCCACAAGTGGAAGAATATGTCTGTAATAATCTTGGCTTAAAGCCAGCTCCCGCTTCTACCCAGATTGTTCAAAGAGACAGATATGCCGAATACTTTGTCAGTCTTGCTATAATGGCCTCTTCAATTGAAAAAATGGCTCTTGAAATCAGGCACCTTCAAAGAACTGAAGTACTTGAAGCTGAAGAATCTTTTTCAAAAGGACAAAAAGGTTCATCGGCAATGCCCCATAAGCGTAATCCCGTTGGTTCCGAAAACATGTGCGGACTTGCAAGGATAGTGAGAGCAAACTCCATGGCGGCTCTGGAAAACATACCATTATGGCATGAAAGAGACATAAGTCATTCATCTGTTGAACGGATCATAGCCCCGGACAGCACAATATTAATGGACTATATGCTGAGCAGATTTACAGGCATAATCAAAAATTTAGCTGTATATCCTGAAAGAATGGGCAAAAATCTTAACGCATTAAAAGGGCTTATATTTTCTCAGCAGATTCTGATCGCGCTTGCCGAATCCGGTATAAGCCGTGAAGATGCATATCAAATGGTGCAGGCTCATGCAATGAAGACATGGGATGAAAATAAGGATTTTAAAGTTCTTGTCAGTGAAGATGAAAAGATCTGCAGCCTTCTGGGTAGGGATAAAATTGAAGAAATATTTGACGTAAAATATCATTTAAAATATATCGACACCATTTTTGACCGTGTTTTTAATCAGTAAAGCATCTGTGGCGGCATTTTATATGCCGCCAAAACCCTGTGTTACAGTAAAAAGGAGATTTTATTTTGAACAGTATAGCATATGCAATGGGCCAGGGAGGAGCTGCCTCAGGCCAGGGAGGCGGTTTCGCAGCTTTTATTCCGCTTGTTCTGATGTTTGTAATTTTCTATTTCCTGCTTATCAGGCCTCAGCAAAAAAAAGCCAAAGAGCATCGTGAAATGATAGCCAATCTCAAAAAAGGAGATAAAATAGTCACAAGCGGCGGCATTTACGGCATAATAACCGGAATGGATGACAACACAATAACGGTTGAAATTGCTGACAAAGTCCGCATCAAATTAAACCGCGCAAACGTTGCGGGTGCTCCGTCGCAATCTGCAAAAAACGCAGATACTGGCAAAGACAAAACGACTTGATTTATTATATATTGAAATAATAATATGTGTTAGTTCAAAGTGTTAAGTGAAAGGAACTGATCATTGAAGATTTTTTCATGGAAATTGTATTTATCCGTTATAGTACTGATTACTGCAATTATTTATTTCCTTCCAACATTTAAGCCCGGAATATGGCCTCATAAAAAAATAAATCTGGGGCTTGACCTTCAGGGAGGCATGCATCTTGCGCTTGAAGTTGAAAGCGAAAAAGCCGTTGAAAGCTCCATCGAACGAATGGCAAACGATCTTAAAGGGCTTTTCAGAAGCCAGCATTTAAGTTACCAGAAGATCGAACGCATCGAAGGTACAAAAATATCAATTGTTTTGGAAGGTCAGGAAAATATTGACGGGTTCGATAAGATTCTTGAAAAGGAATTCAAGGAGCTTCGGATAGTTTCACGCTCCAATGACGGCGGCCTTCTTAAAATTGTGATGGATTATCCCGAAAAGGAAGCCGAAACCATCAAAAAACTTGCAATAGAACAGGCGCTTGAAACCATAAGAAACCGTATTGACCAGTTCGGAGTTAGCGAACCGGATATTAGTCTCGAAGGTAAGGACAGAATTATTGTTCAATTACCGGGAGTAAGTGATACCCAGAGGGCAAAGGAACTTATCGGTAAAACCGCTCTGCTTGAATTTAAGCTTCTTGATGAAACACAGGATCCTGAAAAGGCATTATCCGAAGGCGCTCCACCGGGAACCGAAATACTTTATGAGACCAAAGAAGATCCCCGGACAAGACGTGTTATGAAACAACCTTATCTGGTAAAAAAACTAACGCTTTTAACCGGCGCATCCCTTTCCGGAGCTTCGGTTCAGATAGATTCCCAGTATAATGAACCCTATGTTTCCATAGATTTTGATAACAAGGGAGCAAAGTCATTTGAAAGAATAACTGAGGAAAATGTAAAGAAACGCCTTGCAATCGTTCTTGACAACAAGGTTTATTCGGCCCCGGTAATTCAGGAAAAAATTTCGGGAGGCCATGCCAGGATCACAGGAAGTTTTACGGCAGAAGAAGCGCGGGACCTTGCTATCGTGCTTCGTGCAGGCGCACTTCCTGCTCCGGTTAAAATCATTGAAGAAAGAACCGTAGGGCCTTCTTTGGGAACCGATTCAATCAACAAGGGCCTTCTCTCCATGTGGATAGGCGGTTTGCTCATTTTTGTTTTTATGGCATTTTATTACAAGTGGTCAGGTGTTGTGGCAGACATTGGTCTGGTATTTAACGTTTTATTGATTACAGGAGCTCTTGCAGCTTTTCAGGCAACGCTTACTCTGCCCGGATTGGCAGGTATTGTTCTTACCATCGGTATGGCTGTTGATGCAAATGTGTTGATATATGAAAGGATAAGAGAGGAGCTTGCTCTTGGCAAAACGGCCAGAGCTGCTGTTGATGCCGGTTTTGAAAGGGCGACTTGGACTATTCTTGATTCAAACGTGACAACTCTTATCGCCGGTCTTGTTCTTTTTCAATTTGGAACCGGCCCTGTGAAGGGTTTTGCCGTAACACTCAGCATAGGTATTGTAACAACTGTTTTTACTGCGCTTATAATGACACGCGTCATATTTGAGTATTTTATATATGACAGAAAAATTAAAAAATTGAGCATATGAACGGTTAACATAGTATCCGAAAAATATTTATTATGTTGATGAATAACCAACGGAAAACAAGAGGCGGCGAATAAATGCAGTTTATAAAACCAGGTACAAAAATTGACTTTATCGGTAAACGTTATATTGCTTTCAGCCTGTCAGGCTTAATGATATTGATCAGCATTATTTCCTTGATTTTTCATGGAGGCTTGAATTACGGAATTGATTTTTTGGGAGGATCGGTAATTCAGCTAAAATTCGATTCATCTGTTGAAATTGCCAAAATCAAGTCCGGACTTGAATCCGTTGATATCCGCAAGGCAACAGTTCAGACGTTCGGAGAAGACAAAAATAATGAATACTTAGTAAGAACGGATACTCCTGTTACGGCAGATAAGGAGTTTACAGACAAACTAGAGCAAGCTTTAAAATCAGTTACGGGACAGAATGCAGAAATACGCCGTGTTGAAATTGTTGGTCCAAAAGTGGGTAAGGATCTGCAGGAAAAAGCTTTGCTTGCCATATTCTATTCCCTGCTCTTTCTTGCAATTTATATATCCGGCCGCTTTGAGTTCAAATGGCTGTCAAGCGCAATACTGGCGGTGGTGCTTATGGGCGTTGTATATTTTTGTTCCGTTTTTAAAATAAACATGGCACTTCTTATAGCTTTCGCCCTTTTTATTACATTTGTTTTTTTCTGGTTTCTTGATTTAAAATATGCGATGGCAGCCATTGTAGCCCTTGTCCATGATGTAATAATAACTGTTGGCATGTTTTCAATTTTAGGTAAGGAATTTAATCTTCCGATTGTTGCGGCAGTACTTGCTATTATCGGATATTCATTAAATGATACTATAATTATTTTTGACCGGATACGTGAAAATCTGCCTAAACACAGAAAAATTTCTCTTGCTGCTGTAATAAATAAAAGTGTGAATGAAACTTTAAGCCGCACAATTCTCACATCCGGACTGACTCTTCTGGTTGTGATAGCCCTGTTTATTTTAGGCGGAGGAATTATTCATGACTTCACATTTGCTCTCATAGTCGGAATAATTGTAGGCACTTATTCTTCAATATATGTTGCAAGCCCTATTCTTATTGCATGGCAGGGAAAAACCAAAAAAAAATAAAAAAGGTATGACAGTTCCAGGATTATCAAGAATTATGATCATAAAATCGCAGTAAATCCTTATGGATAACATTTTGCCATGGTTTGCCTTAAAAAGCGTTCCGGGAATCGGAAATTATCTTTTCAAGAAATTAATTAAACGCTTCAAATCACCTGAAGCCGTGTTTGAAGCTTCTTGCAGCGAATTGTCAAGTATCGATGGCATCTCAGAAAGGCTTGCAGGTGTTATTAAAAAATTTAAGGCACCTGAAGATTTAAAAAAAGAAATAGATGCTGCAATAAAAAAAGGTTACATGATTATAACCATGTCGGACCGGGATTATCCTCTTCTTCTTCTGGAAATACCCGATCCTCCGCCTCTTCTGTATGTTTCCGGTAATCTATGCAGTTCTTCTAAAAACATAGCTGTTGTCGGTTCAAGGAATGCAACAGATTATGGCCTTTCGATCACAAAAAGACTTTGTTCGGAACTTGTTTCAAACAACATAACGGTTGTAAGCGGAATGGCAAGGGGAATAGATACCGCCGCTCATGAAGGTGCTTTAAACGGTAATGGTAAAACAATTGCTGTGCTTGGAAGCGGTCTTGGAAGGATTTATCCTGTACAGAACACAAAACTCTTTCATATGATTTCCGAAAATGGTGCCGTAATATCGGAACTTCCTTTAATGGCAGAACCTGATGCATTTAATTTTCCTGCCCGAAACAGAATAATAAGCGGAATTTCTCTTGGTACGGTTGTCGTTGAAGCCACTAAAAGGAGCGGATCTCTTATTACAGCTAGGCTTGCTGCAGAACAAAACAGAGAAGTATTTGCAGTGCCTGGAAGTATTGAGTCTTTTAAAAGCACAGGTACTCATACGTTAATAAAACAGGGTGCTAAACTCGTTGAGAATGTTAAAGACATTATCGATGAGCTTTCAAATGTTCTTGTATCCAATAAGAATACAGCGATAAAAGAAAAAAAAGAAATCGATTCTCAGGATATTTGTCTGAACGCCGAAGAATCACAGGTGCTAAAAGCGCTTGAATCATATCCTGTCCATATAGATGAACTTACCCGCAAGGTAAAAATGGAAACGGGGAAACTTCTAAGCATACTGTTAAAATTAGAACTGCAGGACTTGATAAAACAAGCTCCTGGAAAATTATTCTCTTTAAGAATAAAAACAGAGGAATATTAAGTGAGCAAACCACTTGTAGTTGTTGAATCTCCAACAAAAGTCAGAACGATACAAAAATATATCGGCAAAGATTATAATATAGTATCAACAATAGGACACATAAAAGACCTGCCTGCAAAAAAAATCGGAATAAATATTGAAGAGGGTTTTCAACCTGAATATGTAAATATTCCCGGAAAGCAAAAAGTGATAACCAACCTTAAAAAAGAGGCCGGTGATTCTACTGATATATATCTTGCTGCCGACCCGGACAGGGAAGGTGAAGCAATTGCATGGCATACAGCTGATATATTAAAAAAGAAAGGAAGAAATTTTCATAGGGTCCTTTTTCATGAACTTACCAAAAACGCTATTATAGCTGCAATTGCTTCTCCTGAAAGGCTGAACGAAAGCAAGTATGAAGCTCAACAGGCACGCAGGATATTAGACAGACTGGTAGGATACCAGGTATCGCCGTTATTATGGAGAAAAGTAAAAAGCGGATTAAGCGCCGGTCGTGTCCAATCCGTTGCTCTTCGCATAATTTGTGAAAGAGAACGTGCAATCCAGGCATTTGTTTCCGAGGAATACTGGTCCATAACGGCTCATCTTGAAACAAACGAAAAATCGGCTTTTACTGCAAAACTTATCAAAAAAAACGGGGATAAAATTGTTATTCCTGATGAAGAGACTTCATCACAGATAATTAATGAATTGAGCAATACCCCTTTTACCGTGCAAAAGGTTCAAAAAAAGGCAACCGTAAGAAACCCCCTGCCTCCATTTATTACAAGCAAATTGCAACAGGAAGCCATTACAAAGCTAAAATTCTCCGCCAAGAAAACAATGATAGTTGCCCAGCAGCTTTATGAAGGAATAGATCTTGGCCCGGGAGAAACGGTTGGACTGATAACATATATGAGAACCGATTCCACAAGAATATCCAAAGAGTCAGCAGAAGAAGCATTAAGCATGATAAGGGCTACTTTCGGTGAAAAATATGCTCTTAAGGAGCCCAGGTTTTTTAAAAACACCAAAAAGGTACAGGATGCCCATGAAGCCATACGTCCGTCATCGGTTAACAATACTCCTGAAAAAGTCGCACCCTACCTTTCAAAAGACCAGCTTGAGCTATATACTCTTATCTGGAAGCGCTTTGTGGCATCCCAGATGACTCAGGCCATAATAGATAAAGTAACGGTTTCCATATCAGCAGGCCCGTATGTTTTTAACGCAAACGGATCAAGTATCAAATTTCCCGGTTTCATGTCGCTTTATATGTCCGCAGACGATGAAATGGAAGATGGGAAGAAAAAAATGCTCCCTGATATTTCGGAAGGCATGATTTTAAATCTTAACAAACTAGAACCTAAACAACATTTCACACAACCGCCTCCCAGGTTTTCCGAAGCATCTCTTGTAAAGGAACTTGAAGAAAATGGGATTGGCCGCCCCAGTACTTACGCTGCCATTCTTTCAACGATCAGGGAAAAAGGCTACGTTGATTTTTTAAAAGGATATTTCAGGCCCAGCGAGCTGGGATTTATCGTAAACGATCTTCTTGTACAAAGCTTTCCAAATATATTTAATGTTGATTTTACTGCCAAAATGGAAGATGAGCTTGACCGGATTGAAGCTGATGGAGCAAAGGCTCTTGATGTTCTGACCAGCTTTTACACGCCTTTTAAAAGTGAGCTTGATAAGGCTTCGGAAGAGATGTTAAGCGTGAAAGGAGTAGGTTTTCCCACAGGCATTGAGTGTCCGGAATGTGGTAATGAACTGAAAATTAAAGTTGGGAAAAACGGCCATTTTCTTGCCTGCAGCGCATATCCGAAATGCACTTATTCAAGAAATTACAACCGGGATGAAAAGGGTGTAATATCTCCTGTACAAGCATCTGAAAGTGAAGCTACAGATTTGGTATGTGAAAAATGTCAAAAACCCATGGTATTAAAACACGGCAAATATGGAGATTTTTATGCATGTTCCGGTTATCCTGAATGTAAAAACACCCAATCCACAAGTTCCAATGGACGGATTAACAATACAGGAATTAAATGCCCGGAAAAAAACTGCAACGGTGAAATAGTTGAAAAAAAATCTAAAAGAGGAAAGATTTTTTACGGATGCAGCCGCTACCCGGAATGTACTTTTGCAACTTGGGATAAGCCTATAGCAAAAAATTGTCCATTATGCAAAGCTGTCTTTCTTCTTGAAAAAACCACCAAGAAAAACGGTACCGTCTTGTATTGCATGGCAGAAGATTGTGGTTATAAAGAGAGTATCTGATCAGATTGTTATCGGAGAAGCAGCATGAAATTTGGTAATTATGAATGTTTTGCAATAGAGCTTGGAGACTTTGTTTTAGACGGGGGCGCCATGTTCGGCGTTGTTCCGAAAATATTGTGGGAAAAGAAAATACCCGCAGACAAAAACAATTTCATCCCCATGAAGGCAAGGTCACTTTTGATACAGGGAAACGGTAAAAACATTCTTGTTGATAATGGTCCGGGTAGCAAATTATCCGGTAAAATGAAAAATATTTACAGAATTGATGACCAAACCACTGATATTGAAACCATCCTTTCAAAACATCAACTCATCTGTGATGATATAACCGATGTAATTATAACGCATCTTCATTTTGATCATGCAGGAGGCTCAACAATAATAAAAGATAATAATACTGTTCCGACATTTCGGGCGGCAAAATACTATGTACAAAAAAATCAATACGAAGAAGCCTTAAATCCGGGTATAAAAGAAGCCGGGAGCTATTTTAAAGAAAATTTTGTGCCTCTTGAAAAATCAGGTGTTTTAATAATTCTTGACGGGCCTCTTGTGTTATTCGACGGAATAGAAATTCTTATATCAAACGGACACACTCCCGGCCAGCAGCATCCGCTTGTAAAAGGAGACGGGGTTTCACTTTTTTATTGCGCCGATCTCATTCCAACCTCGGCTCATATCCCGATTCCATGGCATATGGCGTATGATAACGAACCATTATCAATTCTTAAAGAAAAGCAGGAAATTCTTTCCAGGGCTATTTTAGAAAACTGGGTACTTTTTTTCGAACATGATCCTGTGGTTGCTGCAGCTTCGGTTAAAAAAGGTGAAAAAGATTTTTCTGTTGATAAAGTAATCTCTATATAATTTAAATGAGCCACTTTCAAAATGTTTCAGTTTGATCTCAAGGTCAAGGCGGGCGAAAATTTTAACCACAGGAATACATTTGGTATTTCGGGGATAGCGCTATGCTTCACTGCACGCAAAATTTGAGCCCAACGCAAAAGATCGGCCTGAATGGGATGTTTTGAAACTGGCTCAAATATATGGCTTTTTTACGCCGGGACAAATGCCCCGGCTTGTTGTTGATTAAACGGCTATACTCTGAAAAATTCTTTTTTGTATAAACTTAAAAGGGCCAGCCTAAAATACCGCCTTCGATATAAGAAACCCGGTTAAACCCGGCTGCATTCAGAATTCTTTGCGCCTCATAACCTCTTAAGCTGATTTTACAGAAAGTAATAATATCCTTATCTTTTGGCAAGCTTTCCGCTTTTTGTCTTAACGCTCCAAGCGGGATGTTGACAACATCGTAGGGAAACGGCATTGCTGCTACTTCTTCCGGCATGCGGACATCAAGTAATATAACATCTTTGCTTTCAATACGTTTTTTAGCCTCAAAAGCCGAAATACCGGCAGCTATACCATCCATTTTATTAATCAATAAATGGGCGCAGGTTGCAAGCGGGTCAAGTGCAGGACCATACGGCGGAGCATAGGCAAAATCAACATCTGCAAGCTGATCAAGAGTTGCCCCAAAAAGTATAGCACCGGCAGCCACATCAAGGCGTTTGGCGCCATCACCCATTCCTGCTACCTGTATCCCGATAAGTTTTCTGTCACGTTTTGCGGCTATCATCTTAATAATAAACGGTTTCGAATCGGGCATAAAATGCGGTTTATCAGGCCCGGCCCATGTAGTAGTTTCAATATCAAGATTCAATGCGTGCGCCTGTTTTTCCGAAAGCCCTGTTCGCCCTATTGTATAATCAAATGCTTTTACAATGCTGGAACATGCAATGCCATTAAATGGCGTAGGATTGCCGGCAATATGATTGGCAATAACCCTGCCATGCTTGTTTGCGGTTGACCCCAGAGGAACATAAAGCGGACTTCCTGCGGTTTTGTTTACATAATGGGTAACTACACAATCACCGCCTGCATAGATATGTTCATCGCTGGTTTTGCAGTATTCATTAACTACTATACCGCCTCTATCCATGCAATGTAAACCGGCATCTTTTGCAAGCCCATCATTTGGCTTTGTCCCAGCTGCAATAATAACAAGATCAGCAGGAATGCTTTGCTTGTCCGTATCGACCGATGAAACAATTCCTTCACCGCCTATAGCCTTAACGCTCTCTGAAAGTATAAGCTTTACGCCTTTTTGGCGAAGATGTTTTGCGGCAAACATTGCTACATCCTTATCCAATATTGCAGGCATTATCTGGTCTTCCATTTCAACCATAGTAACATCAAGACCTTTTTTGACAAGGGCCTCAGACATCTCAATGCTGATAAATCCTGCACCGATAAGAACCGCGCGCTTTAATTTCTGTGCTTCAATTTCTTTAACAATAGTATCCGCATCAACGGGTTGCCGGATAAACCAGACATTTTTCAGGTTAACACCGGGAATCAGAGGACTGAAAGGATAACCACCGATTGCCAGCACCAACTTATCATATTCCATTTTATCTGTTTTTCCGGAAGCAAGATCTTTAACCAGTACTGTTTTAGCTTTACGGTCAATAGAAAGTGCTTCCGTTCCTGTAAGAACCTTTACTCCTTTTGCTTTTTCAAAAAAAGCAGGAGTTCTTGCCACACCGACCGGTGTTTCCGTAAGCATTTCAACCCTTGGGAAAAGGCCTTCAACATAATAAGGCAATCCGCAGGCTCCATAAGAAACAATTCCTCCCTTCTCAATGATCGTTATATCCGCATCAGGGAGAAGTCTTTTTAGTCTTGATGCTGCCTTTGGGCCACAGGCAACACCGCCAACAACCAATACACGAAGTTTTATTTTAGGCATTTCCACTCACCTTATCCTGTTTGATCAAGAGACCGTATAATGATATTATATCAGCATTAATCACACAAGAAAAGACTTGTAAAATATGAATTATTAGATGGTGTTTCCTGCTCATGCCCCGAAAATATCAGCCGGTCTATAGGGATGACTTCCTTCGATAACTTCAACACCTGCTTTTGCCTTTACTTTTGATATAATTGTGTCTTTATAAGGACAGTTGTCCAGAAGACAGGTTCCTATATGTATGACATCAATTGTTTCTTTTGTAAGTCCCATCCATGCCTTAAGATTAACAAGGCGTATTATCGGCGATGTGCCCGGACATCCTCCGCAATGCAAAAGAGCCCTCAACTTGGCATCAGTGCCCTTATATCTTTCAAATTCCCCTTCTTTTTTATCAAAAGCCATCAAACAGCGTTGGCAACCCAGACAAGTTTCATCCTTAATATTTTTACAACTTAATACAGCAATATTCATACAGAAAATACCTCCTTTTTATGGCTTCCAACGAAGTCAAAATTTTAGGATCAGATATAATTATTTAATAATGTTAAACAACCCCGGTTTTTGACTTCGTTTCTAATAGATTGCCGTTTGCGGCATAAAACTGCTTTCAACGAACTATGCATTTTTCACTGACTATCGATAACCAATAACTATGTATTATGAAACGAACCCGATGTCGTAAGATTTTTTAATTCTCTTATCCGCATAAGCAGTTCTAACGCATTTTTTACACCAGGTTTTGGAGGTAGTTGTGACACCACACCAAGCCCTTCGCTTACTTCATGAAATTGTTTAGCATCAAGAGAACTTACGGCTGAACAATTAACCATTGGATTAACTGAAAGCAATCGTAAAGCAAGCTCCAACCCAGTCATATCTTTTAGATTTTCATCGGTTATCACAAGGTCAACAGGACTGGCAAAAACCATATCCAGCGCCTTTTGGCCCGAATCAGCCCATGAAAGATCAACATCTTTTTGCTTTATGAGCTCTTGGGCAAAATTGGAAAAGTTTTCTTTGTTTGCAACAACCATCAACAATTTCAACATAATAACCTCTTATTCCTACCAGTGACCTTCAGTATTCGGATTATCTGCTAAGGGCAATTTCCCATCAAGATATGCCTTAACAGCATCTTTTACCGATCCGGAGGCATCATTTGCCACGCCAATTTTGGCAGCCTTCAGCGTTTTGAAAGCATTAGGACCGCAAAATCCGGTAAGTAGAACATTTGCACCTTTTTGGCTTATAGTACTTGCCGCCTGAATACCGGCGCCTTTAAGAGCATTAATATTTTCATTGTTACCTATCACCTCAAATTCGAATGTCTCCGAGTCCACTATTATTATATTTGCAGCCCTTCCAAAGCGGGGATCAACCTGTGAATCCAGATCCGCGCCGGCAGATGTTACAGCTATTTTCATTATCTTTTCTCCTTGCACATATACTTACTTAGTACAGAGGTTTATAAATTCGGTTTTGTATTGTCATTTCGAAGAAAGTGAGAAATCTTAATTGATATAAAAGTCTGTAAAAGATATCTCTCTTCGATCGATATGACACCGAATCTTTTTTTCCTTACCTCCCGCCACCACCACAGACCTGATTATCACTGATGATAGGTAGTTTGCCTGCAATTAAATCTTCCACAACCGGTCTTATGTCAGCCCTGGCATCATCATGATAAACATCAATGCCCACCTGCCTAAAACCCATCAAAGGGCGCATACCTATTCCGCCGACAACAAGAGCATTCACCTTATGTCCCGCCAGAAAATTCACAGGCACCATACACCCACCCTGGACATGCTCCTGATTGGGAACAGTGCTTACGCTTTTTATTTTTCCATCTTCTACATCGATCAATGTAAACACATCACACTGACCAAAATGACCTGAACGCAGGCCATCAAGACCGCCTGCTTCCATTGACGGAATTGCTATTCTTCCTTTTTCCATTTGCTAAAAATCCTCCATAATTTGAATTAATTTACCCATTGCAATCTGATTTACTAATTATCATTTAAATATTCACTTATTTGTTTCCAAATAGTCATGATCGCCCCGGCAGACACCGAATCTTTATCATATTCAAAAACCGTCTTTCCCTGTACCATTGATTTAGTAACTGCATTATCAAAGGGAATTTTGCCCAGAACAGCTATTCCCATGTTTTTTGAATACTTCTCTATTGCCTGAGCCTCCTTTTGATTAAGATCGAACTTATTTACACATACCATAGCCGGCACCTTAAAATATGCGGCTAACTGCGCAACACGCTCCATGTCATGTCTGCCTGATACTGTGGGTTCGGTAACAATCAGAATTGCCGAAGCACCACCGATGGAAGCGATTACCGGACACCCTACTCCCGGTGGCCCATCCGTAATAATTAAATCCAAGTTGTTTTTTTCCGCAAGTTTTTTGGCTTCCTGTCTTACAATAGTTACAAGCTTTCCGGAATTCTCCTGTGCAATACCCAATCTGGCATGAACCATAGGCCCAAACCGAGTTTCGGAAATATACCATTCGCCGCAGGTTTGCACCGGAAACTCAATAGCCTTTTCAGGACAAAAGTAAACACAAACACCGCAGCCTTCGCATTCAAGATCATCTACAATAAAATCATCATTTATGGCATTCCATCTGCAAAGATCACGGCACAAGCCACATTCGGTACAAAATCTCTTGTCAATGATGGCTTTGCTGCCGCCCTTAAAATCATTTCGTTGTTGAATATCCGGGGCAGTTATAAGATGGAGATCGGCTGCATCCACATCCGCATCGCATAGAATTTTATTTTCAGCAAGTGAGGCAAAGGCTGAAACAATGCTGGTTTTTCCGGTGCCGCCTTTGCCGCTTATTATAACCAACTCTTTCATTAAATCTCCCCGGTTAACTCTGGTTTACAAGTTTTTTTACGCGGCTGTTTAAAAACAAAAACTTCTCCCGCCATTCGGGCATTGCATCCACAATAAGTTGCCCCCGTGAATAGGCCTCTGCAATTTTTCTGCTGAATGGTATTTCCATAAGTACCGGTATTTTCATATTTGCAGCATAGTCTTTCACCTGCACGTTTCCAATATCCGAACGATTAATGACTATCCCATGAAGTATTCCAAGTATCCTTACAGCTTCAACTGCAAGTTTTAAATCATGCAGGCCGAAAGGAGTCGGCTCGGTTACCAGCAGTACAAAATCTGAACCTTTCATAGAAGCAATAACCGGACAGGAAGTTCCCGGAGGGGCATCGATGATGGTTAATAATTCGGGCCGTGTAAAAGAACGGACCTTACGGATAAGCGGAGGCGACATAGCCTCTCCGACCCTTAATCTTCCATGAACAAAATCCACTCCGTTTCTGCTCCCTCTTTCAATAACACCCAATTCCCTGCCTGTTTCCTTAATAGCGCCTGCAGGACAAACCTTCATACACCCGCCGCAACTATGGCACATTTCTGGAAATGTCAGTATGACTTCACCCAGCACCATGATTGCCTTAAACTGGCATATCTCAGCGCACTTACCGCAGAAGGTGCACTTAGCCTCATCCACTGCCGGAACCGGAGCCGACACTTTTTCTGTTTCTTTAATTGTAGGGTTAAGAAAAAGATGCACATTGGGTTCTTCCACATCACAATCTAAAAGCTGCACATCATCTCCAACAGAAACAGCAAGATTTGTGGCTATAGTCGTTTTTCCCGTTCCACCCTTTCCGCTTGCAACACTTATAATCATTATTTTTGATCCCTATGCCCTCGTCATTAACTTACCGCATTTTGGACACTTTATGCCATAACATGGCTTACCGCGCTCATGAGCTTGTCTTTGTCCACAGCCTGGACATATACATTCTCCTCCCTGCCCGACTCCTTGCCCACCACCCATGCCGCGGCCACTACTAATACCTTCTGGTCTTGCTGGGGTAGCCTGACTTTTTCCTCCGCTATTTCTTCCTTGTCCTTTAGGTGACATAATTCTTCTCCTTTATAATAATTTCCACCGGGCAGCTGCTCCATGTTTGATTTGCAATATCAGCATAGGAGGGTTTTACTTTTATGCAGCAACCCGGTGAAAAAGCCGGGTTAAGACCGGTTCAACTTAATTATCAGTTCAACCATCTTTTCAAATTCTTCTGTAAATGCTATTTTTTCATTATCCAGGCTTGCCAGAAGCCCCTCATCAGCACGTCTTACCACTTCAGGCTCAATAGGAAGACTTGCCAGAAACCTCAGGTTTTCTTTGGCTGCCATAGCTTCTCCCCCGTGAGCCTTAAACAAATTTGTTTTTTCTCCGCAATGGCTGCATACAAAACCACTCATATTTTCTACTATACCAAGGATAGGCATATTTACCTGGCGGCAGAAATTAATGGATTTTCTAACATCCGCCAAAGATATTTCCTGTGGAGTTGTTACTATCAGAGCTTTTGCATCCGGAATTGTTTGGGCGACAGTCAATGGTTCATCTCCGGTTCCCGGCGGTGAGTCTATAACCAGATAATCAAGTTCCGACCATTCAATGTCTGAGATAAATTGTCTAATAACACCAATCTTTATAGGCCCACGCCATATCGTTGCAGCATCTTTATTTTCCTCCATAAATGTTTCCATAGATATAACGTGTAAATTTGGTATATGTTGAACGGGAATCACTCTGCCCGAAGTTTCGGATAGCGCGGGTTTGCCCTTTAGTCCCAACATTCTTGGTATACTCGGTCCGTGAAGATCCACATCCAAAAGACCAACCTTGTAACCTTTTTTTGCCAGAAGCACGGAAAGATAGGCGGCCACACTACTTTTCCCGACGCCCCCTTTTCCGCTCATTACCAGAATTTTATTTTTAATATGGGAAAGCCGTTCTGTAATTTCGATATCCTGTTTTGCGTGTTGTTCATCTTGGCTGTCTGCTCCACGGCTTTGGCTCGACATAATACTTTTTCTCCTTTTTTTAGTGCTTTAAACCCGATAGAAATTGAATTATATTATCTTACGCTTTATATTCCGAAGAAGCCTCTTTGGGATTTCTGGTGCAGCCTGTTTTTCGTGTTTTTCTCTGCGCGTGGCATTCCTGAATATCATTTCTGCCATATTTTTCTCTAGTTCGCTTGCAGCCCGGCATAAGGAACCCGGAACGAAAAAGGGTTCCTTTAAGGTATGCTTCCAGAACATCCTCAGGATTACCTGATATGTTTTGAATAACATTAATGCCTGATGCCGCAAGCAACTTCCAGAAGGGGCGTGATACAGCACCACATATTAATATATCCACGTCCATAGCCCGGATACGAACGCATCTCCGGGATAATTCCGGCTCATCAAGATATATTTCAAACCTTGATAACTCTTCCCTGTCTTCAACTTCGACAATTAAAAGCCTGGATGCGGTATCCAATACAGGCGATACTTTGTCGTACCAAACAGGAATAGCTATTCTCATGTGAAGTATCCTTGCCTAATCTGTTCTTAACCTTAGTATTGAAACGCCAGAATACTATTAAACTTCTTCAAGCCGACGCTGTCCCCTCTGATTGTAATGAACTAATCCTTATGTTAATTGCGTCTAATTCTGACTTTATGTCTGCCGCCTGATTTTTAAGAAAATTCACTTCTTGTTCCTTTGAATAAGAAAGCGGATAAGAGCCTGTTTCAACCGGTGCGAATCCTTCCCTTCCGAAGAACCCTGTATTTCTGTTACGATAGCCGCGGCCCCGACCCATTCCAAATCCATTTCCCAATCCGCTACGGTTTCCTCCCCGTCCAAAGAATCGCTGGCCGGTATTGCACAATCCGCGTGCACCCCCTGTCATTGGTCCCATTCCCATGGGCCCACTACCATTTAATCCGGGCATGGTTCATTCCTCCTTGTCTTAATTTGTCTTAATTTTGCCCCTGATCAGAAATCATTATGGAGCTATATACATTAATAAAAAATACATTGCGGAGTCTTTGCCTGGCATTTGTCCTTGATAATTGTATAAGCATTTTACACGCCATAATATACGAAGCGTGAAAATATTTGATATCTATTTAATATATAATGATATTATTGTTAGAATTGGTTTGCGGTAAAAAGAATGGATCTATTGCATATTTGCATAAATACAATGATGTATATCAGACAGTATTGCGTTTATGCTATTATATGAAAAATTTATATTGCTTTTGTGCGGCCATCTTTTTTTGGAACTTCAAGATTAAACCGTTTCATTTTTCTCCAGAGTGTGGCTGGATGCATGCCAAGTTGGGTTGCAGTTATCTTCCTGTTATATTTATATTTAACCAGAACATCTAAAATAAAATTTTTCTCAACTTCTTCAAGTGATTCACGATTTTCCGTTTTACCATCAAGCAAAAGCTTCCCTTCTGCAACCGGTTTTTGACAAATATAATCGGGAAGGTGCTCTGTGCTGATGAGGTTTTCCCTGCAAACAACAGTTGCATATTCAATTATATTTTCAAGCTCGCGGATATTTCCCCCGAATTTATGAGACATTAATATATGAAGCACTTCAGAACTCACCCCCCGTATCTCTTTGCCGTTGAGATGGCTATATTTTTTGATAAAATGCTCGATCAAAAGAGGAATATCCCCTTTGCGTTCTCTTAAAGGAGGAAGCTTCAGATTAACCACGTTTATACGGTAGTACAAATCTTCACGAAAACTTCCCGTCTTTACAAGGCTTGCAAGATCTTTGTTGGTAGCCGCAACAATTCTGATATCGGCTGTTTCGGATTTTGTTCCGCCGAGAGGCTCATAGGTTTTATCCTGCAGAACACGAAGCAATCTTACCTGCATTGCAGGTGTTATATCACCGATTTCGTCGAGAAAAAGCGTGCCTCCTTTAGCAAGGGACAGACGCCCCGGCTTATCTTTTTTTGCATCTGTAAAAGCTCCGGCTTTATATCCGAAAAGTTCAGATTCTAAAAGAGTATCCGGCAATGCCCCGCAATTTACGGTTATCATCGGCCCTTTGCTTCTGTTGCTTAAAGAGTGAATGGCTTTTGCAAAAAGCTCCTTTCCGGTACCGCTTTCTCCCTCCAGCAGTACGGTTGCGTTGCTTTCGGATACCTGCTCAAGCACTCCGAAAAGCCTTAAAATTTCCTTGTCTTTGCTTATAATATCATGAAATGAATGTCTGCCGGAAAGTTCTTTTCTCAAAGCTTCAAGCAGGCTAAGGTCGCGGAATGTCTCAGCACCACCTATCATGTCGCCTTTTTCATCTTTCAGTACAGCAGTAGATATGCTTATGGGAATACGTTCACCCTCCGAATTTACAATAAAAATCGTCTGATTGATAATCTGTTTTCCGTTTTCCATTGTTTGGCGCAGGGCGCATGCTTTTTCGCAAATGCTTGCTCTGAATACATCCCAGCAGTGACGCCCCAACGCCTCTTCCTTTTTTATCCCGGTTATACTCTCGGCAGCATGATTAAAAGAAGTTATTCTCCAGTCCGAATCAACTGTGAAAACCCCGTCTGCAATGCTGTCTAGTATAATCTGTGTCTGAACTTCCATAATAAATAAAATACCTGTTGCTTATCACACTTCCTTTCCAAGCAGTATTATTTTTTAAGCAGTGTGGAAATAAATTCTATTATACTGTTTGTCCCTTTAATGTCACCCATTGCCATTATATGGATGCCGTCAGCATAATCGACTATCTGTTTGATAAAATCACAAGTAATCTCAATGCCGGTTTTACCGTCATTTTCCATGCGGGCAATAACTTCTTCCGGCACATCAATGCCTTCCACATTTTTGTTCATAAATCTTGCCATTTTTACACTTTTTAAAGGCATCACTCCGATTAATATCGGTTTATTCAGTTTTTTCGCTTTTTCCAGAAAACTTATAGCCCGCTTTGCATCATATACTGCCTGAGTCTGAAAGAAATCAGCGCCGGCAGAAATTTTTTTCGACATCCTTTCTATTTCATGATCCAAATCTCTTGATGTGGGCATAGCAGTGCATACAATCCTAAAATCTGTATGGCCTCCAAATTCCTTGTCATTATAATCAAGGCCGCTGTTCATCTTTTTTATAAGCTGTAATAGTTCAAAAGTATTATAATCATAAACGGCTTTGGAAGGATATGGCCCGTGCTTTGGCGGATCACCGGTTGTAACCAGAATATTTCTGATGCCTATGGCATGTGCGCCTAAAAGATCTGCCTGTGTCCCTAAAAGGCTGCGGTCTCTGCATGTAAAATGGGGTATGGCTTCCACACCAAGTTTATTCTGGATTAAGCTGCCCATGGCAATAGAATTAATACGAAGGTTTCCCATAGGGCAATCGTGAATATTTATTCCATCAAGGGCAAGATAATTTTGCGCTTTAGTCAAAGAATCATCCGTCATAACACCGGGTACGGGTCCAAGCTCTGTTGTAATGACAAAACTTTTTCCTAATTTTTCAGATAAACTCATAAAAACTCCCTGTAAGTTAAATTTTAATACCCATCTCCCAATCGGTTGGGAGATATGACCATAGAAAATTATTTATATTTTGTAAACAATTGTGTGCATATATCAATAAAAACGAATCTATTGTGTTAACCTGCTTTGCTTTAAAGTCTTCCTATTCTTGTGCAGATTTCCACCGCTAAAGCAAATATTATATCAGAGGTTAATTGTTTGGTAATGGTTTTGTCATACAAGATATTTGCTTCAGGAGAAAAATCGTCATCTCCTATCCAGTATAAAACAGCAACCGGAATACGAGGTGCTATATTAAAGCTAAATGCAGCATCCGCCATATCAATAGCAGCACCGCAAAGCCGGATACATCTTTTTCTGAATCCTTCTATATTATTGCCGAATAATTCGGAAATTAAATGAGTGGGTATTTCATGAGGGCCGCGAAAAAAGGTTGCACCGCCGGAAATATCTTTTTCCGATATCCATTCATTGCAAACTTTGATTTCTTTAGCTTTTAAAAGATAATATATTATGAATAGATAGAAATATTCATGAGGTTTATTGATTGCCTTACTGATACAATCAATTTTATGCTCATGTGGATATACGATGTATTTATCGTCCCAAACGGATATAACATAGCTTTTGCTCACATCATCATATTCGCATAATGCTTTTTTACAGATATCCTTCGGATCTTGTGCTGCCAGTTCTGTAAAATAACTTTTGTCGATAAAATTTATCATATCCGGTTTTATTATTTTTATAATATTCTTGACAAGCTTTTTCTAAAAGTTAAGCTGCATATTAATTCCATTTTATTTAAATGAGCAGCCTGTCTTCAAAAAACATTATATTCTCAATACAAACCGATGCATAAGGATGATATGAATATGACTGCATCCGATATCAGGGCTTTACAGTATCTTCTCGATAAAAGCGAACTTTACGATCTGGTGATGAAATATGCCCGTTATACGGACAGGCGCGACAGAAAAGCGCTTCGATCTTTGTATCATGATGATGCAATAGAAGATCGCGGCGAAATGTTTAAGGGTACGATAGATGAGTTCATAAAATGGTCAGGTGCTGCCGCGGAAAAATATGAGTTGACCATTCACCGAATCTCAAACACGATTTTTGAGATCGACGGGAATAAAGCCCAGGGCGAAGTCTATGCAGAAGCTTACCATCGGACAAATCCGCCGGATCAGAAGGATATAATTGCTTACGGACGTTATCTGGACCATTACGAAAAGCGCGATAGGGTCTGGAAGTTTAAATATCGCACAAGTACTACAGACCGCTGTGAAATTCGCCCGGTCGATACAGCCTGGTACAAAGAATTCGTGGCCGGTTCACCTTCAGGTCTTCCGGGCGCAGATGATCCTTCTTATAAGATTCTTACTATGTTTACCCGATGTGGATAGAAGTATATTATTCTAATTATTCGTTATTATAAACAAATATATAGAATTTGCCTGTTATTTTATGAGATCATTATAAACAAAGTATAAAATTTTATTCAACATCTTGTCCGTTTTGACGATATAGTAAATATTAATCAGGTCTGTCCGGATTAATCTGATAAACTGCTGCTGAAAACGCCTTTTATCAAGGAGAAGGTAACATGAATGTGATCATAGCCGATGACTCAAAGGTTGTTCGTTCCATAGTTGAAAAGGCTATCAAAACGATTGGCTATAGCTCTTTTCAGGCAATTCACGGAGGAGAAGCCATCGAGATATTGGAAAAAATGGGTGGCGAAATTGATTTGATTCTTATGGACTGGAATATGCCCGTTATGGATGGTTTTAATGCACTTGTTAATATTAAAAAAAATCCAAAATTCTCTTCAATTCCAGTAATAATGTTAACCTCGGAATCAGATGATAATAAAGTTAAGATGGCCCATGATGCCGGTGCGGCAGGTTATATCAGGAAACCATTTACGCAGGATGAGTTACTTGATAATATTCAACAAGTTATAAATGAATCATAATAATTTCCAAAGCTTTTAATATAATAGGGGGTAAAAACATGGCAAAGGTATTGTTGAATGATTGCAGCCCCGATGCTTCTCAGACACTATCCAATATGTTGAAAGACAGTGTACAGGTTATTGTTGAGCCGTTCAATGAACAGCGGGAAATATCCGGTTTCAATCTTGTCATACTTTATTCGGACAACGAAGATGATCAGCATATTTTGCGTAAAATAAAAAATTTGCATTTCAGGACAAAATTCAGAAATATCCCGATTATTTTGCTCAAAGAAAAAACTGATTATTTTTCCGACCAGCCTTATTTCAATTTCGGAGTTTCCGAGTTTATGGCGTTAGATGAACCTCAACCGGTTTTCAATCAAATCCTTCAGGGCTATTTAAATCCGGGACGGCAACCCCTTGACCGTGAAATGATATACCTGACACCCTTAATTGAAAGCACAAAAAATGTTTTAAGCAAAATGGCCTCCATGGATGCTGAATTCAAAGGTGTGTATTTTAAAAACAGTTTAAGAGTTCTTGGTGATGTTTCCGGTGTAATCGGCATTTCCGGTAAAACTGAGGGAACTGTTATCATTACCTTTCTCTGGAATCTGGCTAAACGTGTGATAGCAAATATCATGGACGTAAAAGAAAATGAAATCAACGCAGAAATGATACATGATGGTGTTGGTGAAATAATCAACATGATAAGCGGTTCCGCCAAGAAATCACTTTTAGAGGTATCATATGATTTTCAGCTTTCAATACCGACTATAATTGTTGGATGGGGCCATGAAGTGGGACATCCTGAAAATGCTACTATTGCGGTACTGACGTTTGATGTTGGAGACCAGGCTTTTGTATTGCATGTCTCTCTGACACATAAATAGTACTAGACGGTTTACCGTTTAGTCTTTTTAAATTTCTTTTTTTCTCAAAACAGCCTGGGAAGTACCATTGACATATGCAAAACACACAAACTGATATTTTACTTATCAGCATATCCAGGGAACTTGTCGATTTTGTGATTGGTGTTCTGGATAACCAGGGATATTGTGTCCACACAGTTTCATCTGTGAGAGATGCTTTATCAACCATGGATTTGCATCCGGTTGGTTTGATTCTAAGTGGCATAGAACTTGAGGATAGTTCAGGGCAACAGTTTATATCCTATTTAAAAAAAGACCCTAAAAGAGAATCCATTCCGTTTATTTTTCTTCTTTCTGCAGAAAACCAAAAAGAAATGACTCCCAAGCGTATAATTGAGCTTGGCGCCGACAATATCATCATCTATCCGGCAGGAGGACCCGCATTGGTTTCATGTATCAAAAACTATTTGAAACCGGTACCAAAAACTACGCCTGCCGATTCTTCCCCGATTAGCAAAGACAGCAAAGAATCACAAGTCAATACAATCAGGCCTGACTTAACCGAATCAGAAAAAAAACAAAATATTGATAGACGAGCGGAAAAGAGGGAACGATTTGATGTTCCGATTCCGTTAGAAATATCCCGTGACGGTAAAACATGGATTCGCAGCTTTATGTTAAATCGTGCCAGATCCAGCGCAATGATTGAAACATCTCTTGGAAGAAATTACGGCGACGATATTTTTATAAGAGAACCTGAAGATGAAACCGGCGATATAGTGTCAGGTTCGGTAGTTCATGTTTTGCTGGGAGATGAAAGTAAACAGATTGGCTTCGGCGTTGTTTTCCGTAAAAACAACGGTATCCATTGGCATAATTTTTCAGATCGGATAGTAAGCAAAAGCAGGCAACAGGCCATAGCGCCCATAAGGCGTGATTTCTTCCCTATAGAAGCACAAGTATCCCGGGACGGTGTTTTCTGGATTGATGCACAGATTACCGGTTGCGATGTAATGAGCGCCTGTCTCAAAACATCTATATTGGCTAAACCAAAAGACAAAATGATTTTAAAGTTTGAACGCCACGGCATCAAAAACATTGTTGAAGGCAGTATAAAAAAGGTTGAACTTGAACAAAGCGAGTTATTAGCCATAATAGAGCTTGATTTTGCAGAAGATAAAAGCTGGTCAAAGTTGTACGCTCATTTCGCCGTTATAGCCGGGCCCGAATTATCCGGCAATGAAAAGAAAAACAATATTCTGCAAAAACCGCAACCCAAAGCGATTAAGCCGGACTCGGATGAAAACTTAAATAAAATAAATAATGATAATTCTGTTTCGATTCAAAAGGGTGCCCCCAGGAAACCCGAATCTCAGAACAAGCGCTTCTACCAAAGCTTAATTGGAAGAAAAATGGATAATTATGAAGTGGTTTCATTTATAAGCGCCGGAGGAATGGGAGGAGTATTCAAAGGATGGGATACAGCGTTAGAAAGAGATGTTGCGTTAAAGGTCATATCATGGGAGCTTTCATCTCAGGAAGAGTTTGTAAAGATGTTTTTAAAAGAGGCGCGCTTTGTTTCCAGGCTTAACCATCCCAATATTGCACAGATTTATTATATCGGCAACGCAAACGGGATAATGTATTATGCAATGGAATTTATACATGGTCAGACACTGGCTGATTTGCTCAAAAACAATTTTAATTTTAAGACGCCACAGATTATAAATTATTTAAAAACCTTGTGCAGCGCACTCGATTTTGTCTGGAAAAACGGTATTGTGCACAGAGATATCAAACCCGCCAATATTATGGTGACAAGCTCTGATGAATTAAAACTTGTGGATTTCGGCGTAGCAAAGCTTGACAAAAAGCATGACATGCAGAAGGAAAGTAAAATAGTTGGTTCCCCTTTATATCTCAGCCCCGAAGCCATTCGCAATAAGGGAGTGGATAATCGAAGCGACATTTATTCTTTAGGCGCAAGTTTTTATCATCTGCTTGCAGGAAATCCCCCCTTTTATGATGATTCGTGTAGTAATATTCTTTTCAAACAACTTAACGAACCGGTTCCTTCATTAAAGAAAAAAGCTCCGGAACTTCCGGATATTTTGTGTGACACCATAGAAAAAATGATGGCCAAAAGGTGTGAAGAACGTTTCCAGAATTATCAGGAAATTATCGACTGCCTTAATAATTGTTCCTTCAACTAAAGAAAGTGCCTGTAAAATAAGTATGTTTTCCGGTCTCACTTTAGCGTTGCTTTGAATCGGATGTTATGCAAAGTTTTTTCTTTTACTGTAGAAAATGGCCATAATGCAGCTGATGATTAATTATTTGCTTCTTAATTTTTTCAATATTTCTCTTTTCCAGTATCAAATAACGGTAAAGACCTGCACGTTCAATGTCTCCTATAAAAACAGCTCCTACAAGCTGCTTGCCGTCTGAGGAAAATACAAGCTTTCGGAATGCTTTTTCCGTTTCGGTAATGTGGGTCTCATAGCCGGAGCCTTTTGAATGAACTATTCCCATTGAAACAAAAGAAACATCTGCCATCCGGGTTGCGTTCAGAATGCCGGCAACGCCACAGTACCGGGTTTGTTTTCCAGCCATGTTAAATCCGGCACAACGCCCCATTTCAACGGCATTTGTCCAGAGACCGCTTACAGTTTTTTTGCCGGTAAGCGAATCGAGACTTAAAGCAACATCTCCTGCCGCGTAAACATCTTTGATATTAGCAGCAGTATATTCATCCGTTACAATCCCCCGATCAATACTAATATTACTTTTATCGAGAAAATCCACATTAGGCGAAACGCCTTTGCCGATTAAAAGCATTTCCCCTTCTAGTTCCTTTCCGTTTGAAAGTAGTATGCCTTTTACTCCATCATTATCCACCAGGATATTTTCAATATCACACCCGGTTATAATCTCAAGCCCGGCTCTGTTTAATGCATTACGGATAAGTTTTGCATCATCCGGTTCCATCAATTGTGAAAGCACCTGGCCGGAATAAACAATAAGACTTACCTTAAGCCCGTGTTCAAGCAAGGCAAAGGCGGCTTTTAAATTCAGCAGTCCCCCGCCCAGCATGATAGCTCTGCGGGTTTTTGATGAGCGGACAGCTATTTTTTTGGCATCGCCAAGAGTTCTTAAGGAATAAACGCCTTCTGCGCTCATTTTTTTTATTTCGGCAGGAATGAAGGGATTACTTCCGCTTGCTATAAGCAGTCTGTCATATGGAATGCTGTTTGAATTACCAATCGTTACCGTTTTATTATCCGTATCAACAGATGTTACTCTTGTGCCGGTGCGGATTTGGATTTTTGCTTCTTTAAATGGACCGTTTCCTGTAAGCGACATTTCCGTTTCCGACTTTTTGCCGCTTATCAGAAAGGGGATCATAGGCCGAAAATACGGCATTTCCTGCTCCATTGATAAAACCGTGATATCTCCACAGCTGCCAGACTCGCGGATAGCTGTGGCAGCAGACATGCCGGCAGCGCTGGCACCTATAATCACATAACGGGTTTGTTTGACAGTCACGTCATCCTCCATGACCTGCTGCAAGTTCTTCCGACACAGCTTTTCGGGTATTTGATGAAAAATTTTCTACTGTTTCATAAACCAGTGCGTGTGTCGGACATGCTGACACACAGGCAGGAACATCTCTGTCCGGGCAACGGTCGCAGCGGTATGCTTTGTGTTCTTCCATATGACGTCCTATCACGCCATAAGGACAAACCATTACACAGGTCCAGCATCCTATGCATTTGTCTTTATCGGTTAGAACCACCCCGTCTTGCGTCCGGATTATGGCCCCGCTTATGCAGGCATGCATGCAGGGCGCATCTTCACAGTGGCGGCACAATACAGGCATCCGTCTGTTTTGTGACATCCACTCAACATATATGCGTTTTTTAGGTTCAGGATGTTCCGATATGGCATTGTATAATAATTTACTTTTGGAATGTTCAAGTGCACAGGCAAGCTCACAACTATGGCATCCCATACATTTATCTATTTTTACAAAAATTTCTTTTGGTGTAGTCATGTTAAACTCCTGTCAGTCAATTATTATAATCCCAGACCGGCACGACGTTCGTCTATGGCAGCCAGAAGTTTTTGCGCAGCTGATTCAGGATCAAGATCTACTATAAAATAACCGCCTGTTACATCTTTAATCTTTTCCGTAAGAATCTGGGTTACAAGCGCGCTTCCGGTTACAGGAAGCATAACTCCGACATGAGTCGGAAGGCCTGCAGCAACTGCGTATGCACCGATAGATACGGCTTTTTCGGATACGGCTTCCGCCGCCGACGCCACTACCGGCAGCCGGTCGGTATCAACACCCAGGTAATTTGCAACGGCAACTGCAAGAGCAACAGCTCTTGAATTATCCACGCATGAGCCGAGATGCAGCACAGGCGGAAGCGGACCGCCGAGACCGTTCGCCTCTCCGATAGCCGTCAGGACTGCTTTAAGACCATCGCCGCAAAGATCATCAACGTTTGAAGGATCCGTAAATCCATGGCGCATTAAAGCTCCGGCTCCACATCCTGTTGCGATAACAAGCACATTATTTTTGAGAAGTATGCGGGCAATAATAGTAAAATTTTTATCCTGAGCTACTTTGACATTATTGCATCCGGCAAAAAGACAAACTCCGCGGATATTACCTGATTTAATGTTATCAACAAGAGGTTTAAGAGGATCAGTTTCATTCAGCTTAGAAAGTGCTCCCACAATCGCTTCAACAGAAAATCCAGCTATCACATTGGATTTAATATCCGGAATATCCACAGTCCTATTTTTGCGGCGTTTAAAGCTTTTTATAGCGATATCAAATATTTCATCAGCCTTTTCGGCGGCCATCTCCTCATTAAATTCAATGTGCACGGCGTTTGTGATTTTGCAAAGATCCATAGTTGTAATTACAGGTGTTGCAAAACACTCGGCAACAGACACCACAGACGGCATAATGCACTGGTAATCCACAACCATTGCATCAAGCGCGCCGGTAACGATGGCCATTTCCTGGCTTACGGAATGGGTGCAGGACGGAATGCCGTGGCGCATCATGATTTCACTTCCGGTACAACAAATGCCTACAATATTGATACCTGATGCTCCGGCCTCAACAGCTTTAGCATTTGCCTTTTCGGCCAATGATACTATAACATCTGAAAGTACGGGATTATGTCCATGCATCGCAATATTAACGGCATCAGCTTTTAATACACCCATATTGGCGGTGCTTGTTTTAGGCTGCGGTATGCCAAAGAGAATATCCGCCAGATCAGTGCCCATATAGCAGCTGGCCAGATCGGCAACAGCGCAGCGCAGTCCGGCAAGAAGAAGGTTTACAGGATCGGCATCCACTCCATACAAAGTCCTGTGCATGATTTCAGAAATTTCATGATCAATACCTTTAGGCACCAGCCCGAGATCGCCAAGCAATTTTGCGCGGGCCGGAGTTACTACGGTTGCAGCCCACAGTACCGGAGTATCCTTTTCATGAAAATCAGCAAGAGCTGCTTTTGCAACATCTTTGGCTATATCATTGTCTGAGCGGTCATTCACGGCAATACCAAGGCGTGCAGCTACACTTTTAAGTTTTTCCGCTTCCTTGATAGAATAGTCTTTTGCTTGTCCGTTTGCTGTCTTTAACAGAGTGTGAGCCAGATGTCTTGCATGTCCGGAATGAGCAGCAGTACCGGCTGCAATTGCTCTGTCCAGTCCTCTTGCAACCATCACATCAGCTGAGGCTCCGCAAATACCTTCTTTGGGGCCTTCACCGAAAGGATCAATCCGGCACGGCCCCTGAAGGCAATGCCTGCAGCAAAGGCCGGTATCTCCAAAACCGCACTGGGGCTTCATTGCCTCATATCTGTCCCAGACGGTTGTAATATTGTTTTTTCCGGCTTTCGCAAGCATCTGCAAAACTGCCGGATCAGTGCTTTTGTCACTGGATAGTTCCTTCCTGGGCATATTATTATTCCTCCTTGAAAAGATATGTCACGGCCTTCAGGCCGGGATTAATTTTAGATTTATCATCATTAAATAAACAGTATTATCAAGTAAAATGCAACTACATATATCTGCAATCCAAAGTTTATTTCCGCAACCGGCAGAGTATAAATCTTTTCTTTACAAATAAGTCCTTATGACATAATTATACAGAAATAATAGTTTATTCCATGGCAATGAATCATAAATAAAATCGTAAACAGGTTCATAAATAATTGAAAAGAATAATCCGGCAGATTTGCATATGCTTTATAAATAATATGCAATACAAGACATTATGGCGAATTATGATAATTTTATATATAAGGAGTGGATGTTATGGCGAAAAAAATGAAAACCATTGATGGAAATACGGCAGCAGCACATGTAGCTTATGCTATGAGCGATGTCGCCGCAATATATCCGATTACCCCTTCAACTCCAATGGGTGAAATAGCGGATGAATGGGCGGCGACAGGGCGCAAAAATATTTTCGGACAGTTGCTGAATGTCAAACAGATGCAATCCGAAGCAGGAGCAGCGGGCGCAGTTCATGGCGCACTTGCGGCAGGCGCTTTTACTACTACCTTTACTGCATCCCAGGGTTTGCTTCTCATGATTCCGAATATGTATAAAATTTCAGGAGAGCTTCTTCCGGCAGTATTTCATGTAAGTGCCAGGGCGATTGCCGCCCATGCGCTTTCAATTTTCGGTGATCATGCCGATGTAATGGCTGTACGCCAGACAGGTTTTGCTCTTTTATGCTCCGGTTCCGTTCAGGAGGTAATGGATCTTGCACTTGTTTCACATTTATCCTCGATCAAAGGAAGAGTTCCGTTTCTTCATTTTTTTGACGGATTCAGGACTTCGCATGAAATACAGAAAATCGAATTGATCGATTATGAATCCATGGCAACTCTTGTTGACTATGACGCCGTATCAGCTTTCCGTAAAAGAGCAATGAATCCTGAACATCCGACTGTCCGTGGTACGGCACAGAATCCTGACATATATTTTCAGGGCAGGGAAGCCGCCAATTCATATTATCTTGAGATACCCGAAACAGTAAAGTATTACATGAAAAAAGTCGGAGAGCTCACAGGGCGTAATTACAGGCTTTTTGATTATACCGGAGATCCGGAAGCAGATAGAGTGGTTGTTGCAATGGGATCTTCCTGCGAAACCATAGAAGAAGTTGTTAACAGGCTTAATGAAAATGGCGAAAGAGTCGGGCTTGTCAAGGTTCGTCTTTACAGGCCTTTTGTAATAGATGCCTTTCTTGCTGCTCTGCCTGCCTCGGCAGACCGTATAACCGTGCTTGACAGAACAAAAGAGCCCGGAGCTATCGGCGATCCTCTTTATGTTGATGTCTGTACTGCTTTTTTTGAAAGACATGAGATGCCGGTTATAGTAGGCGGGCGTTACGGACTAGGTTCAAAAGAATTTACTCCTGCAATGGCCAAAGCTGTATTTGATAACATGAAGTCAGCCGGACCGAAAAATCATTTTACGGTTGGCATAACAGATGATGTGACTCATACTTCACTTGAAGTGGAAAATGACGTGGAAACCACGCCTGAAGGAACCGTGCAGTGCAAATTCTGGGGTCTTGGTTCCGACGGAACGGTTGGAGCAAATAAATCCGCCATTAAAATTATAGGTGATAATACCGACTTGTTCGCTCAGGGTTATTTTGCCTATGATTCAAAAAAATCAGGAGGCATAACAGTATCGCATCTTCGGTTCGGGAAAAAACCCATACAATCCACCAACCTTGTCAGTTCTGCGGATTTCATTGCATGTCACAAGGCTAATTACGTTTCGCTGTATGATATTCTTGAAGGCATAAAACAAGGCGGTACCTTCCTATTAAATTCACCCTGGTCTTTACAGGAAATGGAAGAACATATTCCTGCCGAAATGAAAAGGACAATCGCTTCAAAGAAATTAAAATTTTACAATGTTGATGCTGTTAAAATCGCAGGTGCAGTCGGGCTTGGTGTAATGATAAACATGATCATGCAGACGGCATTTTTTAAACTGGCGAATGTAATACCCTTTGAAAAAGCCATTTCCCTTTTAAAAGACGAAATTAATAAAGTCTATGGGAAAAAAGGCGAAAAGGTAGTAAAAATGAACACCGATGCGGTTGATCAGACTCTGGCAAATCTTGTTGAAATCAACTACCCGGAATCGTGGAAAAACGCCGGTTTGGAAACCGGAGCAGACGCTGATAAACATGAATTTCTTGAAAAAGTTATGCGTCCTATGCTTGCCCAGCAGGGCGATAAACTGCCGGTTAGCGTTTTTGAGCCTGACGGAATTTTTCCCGTTGCAACATCGCAATATGAAAAGCGCGGTGTCGCCATCAATGTTCCGGAATGGATAGCCGAAAACTGTATCCAGTGCAATCAGTGTTCGTTTGTTTGCCCGCATGCCTCTATCCTGCCTGTTCTTGCAACAGATGATGAACTCAAAAATGCACCTGCATCCTTTGAAACAAAACCGGCTGTTGGAAAGGAGCTTAAAGGCTATCAGTTCAGGATTCAGGTCAATACTTTAGACTGCCAGGGCTGCGGAAACTGCGCCGATATATGCCCGTCCAAGAAAAAAGCTCTTGAAATGAAACACATTGAAACACAAGTCCCGACTCAGGTTCCCAACCATAAATTTTCATTGACCGTTCCATTTAAAGACGACATCGTTTCAAGAGAATCCGTAAAAGGAAGCCAGTTCCAAAAACCACTTATGGAATTTTCAGGCGCTTGCGCCGGATGTGGTGAAACTTCCTATGTTAAAGTGCTGACTCAGCTTTTTGGGGAAAGAATGATTATAGCAAATGCTACCGGCTGCTCTTCCATATGGGGCGCTTCAGCTCCTTCGGTTCCCTATTGCACGGATAAAAACGGACACGGTCCTGCCTGGGGAAATTCTCTTTTTGAGGATGCTGCGGAATTCGGATACGGAATATCTATGGGAGTAATTCAGCGCCGTCAAAAGCTTGCAGATCTGATAAAAGAAGCAGTTTCAGACGATAAACTGCCGGAAGGACTTAAAGCCGCCATGACAGGATGGCTTGAAGGTATGAATGATCCGGCAGCCACAAGAACGCATGGTGATCAGCTTAAAAAACTGCTTGCCGATGCAAAAAGAACGCCACTTTTAAATGAAATATTTTCGATGTCGGATCTTTTTGTAAAAAAATCGATCTGGGCTTTCGGAGGAGACGGTTGGGCATACGATATCGGTTTCGGCGGGCTTGACCATGTTATTGCTTCCGGGGAAGATATAAATATCCTTGTCCTGGATACAGAAGTTTATTCAAACACTGGCGGTCAGTCCTCAAAAGCAACACCTGCAGGTTCAGTCGCAAAATTTGCCGCATCAGGCAAAAAAATAGGGAAAAAAGATCTGGGCAGAATTGCAATGACATACGGCTATGTTTATGTGGCTTCGGTTGCAATGGGAGCAAACAAACAGCAGACACTTAAGGCTTTCATTGAAGCAGACAAATATCCGGGGCCCTCCGTTATAATTTGTTATGCTCCGTGCATAAATCAGGGAATTAAAAAAGGCATGGGTAAAACGCAGGAAGAAGAAAACCTGGCTGTTGCAGCAGGCTACTGGCCGCTATACAGATTTAATCCTCTTCTTGCAGAACAAGGTCAAAATCCTTTTATGCTCGAATCAAAAACACCCGACGGCACTTTGCAGCAATTTCTTTCCGGCGAAAACAGGTATGCAATACTCGAAAAACAATTTCCTGAAGAATCAAAAAAACTTCGTTTGAAGATAGAAAAGGAATATAACGAGCGGTATAACATTTATAAACATATGGCCCAAACTGCTACAGAAGAAAAAGAAGAAAAGAAAGAATAAAGCTTTGATATAAAGAATAATATTTCAGGGGCAGCATATATTGGCTGCCCCTGTTTTATTTATGGCGTTTTCGCGCTTCAGGTTCTCTTGCTCCCGATCCTGTTATGTGTGCTGTTTATGGAATATCTAAATAATGAAAGGAAGTAATAAAATGAAAATATTTAATATCAAAGATTGTTTTCAAAATGATTGGGAAGAATACATAATTGGTTCCAGGGAAATTGGGAAACACAGCGTATATTTTGTTTACGGAGAAGTGCCCCGTAATGAAAGAAGAAAAATGGGAGCTCCCAAGGGTCATGACGAAATAATATATCTGTTATCCGGTGAAGCGCTTATTGAAAAAGACGGAGTTGAAACCAAATTTTCCAAAGAACAGGCTGTCTATATGGCAAATGATACATTTACCTTTATTGCTTTAAAGGACTGCAATTATATTGTTGCAGGGGCACACACAATGCAGCATGACCACCAGCAGCAGGCCGAGGGGCGAAACCCCATAAGCGCTAAGTTAATTTTCTATGCCAACGGAGGCAATTGCAAAACATTTTTTTATGCCCGAATGTTCTTGCCGGGCATTCATAATTTCAGGCAGCCATAAACCGGATTCCCGCCCGGAAATGTTGCGGGAATGGCAGATTTTATACGACAATAGGGAATCTGTGAGAATAATCAGTATTTGAAATCACCATTTGTACCGCCTGACGGTTTTTTATATTTATCAATACAGGGCCAATTAAATTGGCTGTCATTTCTTCCGGCTTACCTTTGGGTATGTTGGCAACCACATACAACTCAAGATCATCATCACCGATATTATCCCATGACATAGCTTTTATCACTTCATCATCATCAATTTTATAATCAGGCATAAACATAAATGGGCTGGTTATCACAAAAGCAAGCGCCGGATCATCCACTGATTGATACCAGAAGAAAGGAGAGTTTTCTTTATGGCGAAACATAATAAATTGTTTATTTTCCGAAAAGCCAAGCATACCGAAAGGCATATGAATTATTTTGTCTTTAGTTACTCTGATTGTCCCGAATCGTGTTGTCTTTATTTTCACTTTGAATCACCATCTGATATGTTTCTGTTTAAAATGGAAACAGCCATTGTGAGATCGGATTCTTCAATCTCTGCTGCTTTAATATTCTGTTCCCGGATTCTGTCGTATATTTCCTGGCGATGAACACTTACGGATCTTGGCGCTTCAATGCCTAACTTTACCATAGATCCCCTGACTTCAATTATTGTAACAACAATATTGTCGCCGATAGTAATTCGTTCACCTGTTTTTCGCGTAATTATCAGCATGAATTCCCCATGGCTCTTTTCCAAGTAATTATTTCAAATAGTCTACCAGACTCAATTGCATTACCTTGCTGGAAGAGTTTAAAGCAGCTTGATAGGCGAGTTCTTTTTCTTTAACATTAATAATTGCGTCTGCTATATCGGCATCTTCAATAGCAGAAACCCGGTCTGTATTGACAAGCTTAGAATCCTGAAATATCTGTTCTTTAATTTCCATTCGGTTCATTTTGGAGCCGATATCGGATATCTTGTTAGTTATATCATTAAAATGACGAGTCAAACTATCGAGACTTGCCTGAATCCCATCTATATTATTACCTGTTAGGTTGTTTTTTAAATCATTTAGAGTAGTAAATATAGTTCCAAAGACTCCCTGGCCGTTACTTCCAACTGAAGCAGTAGTATTTATTCCTATTTTTATGGCAAACGGCTCATCGTTTCCTAAATAGTTTCCGTCCTGATCAAAAGCGGCGGAATCCGTTTTTGTTCCTGAAAAAATATATCTTCCGCTTACTTCTGTGTTTGCAAGCGATAAAATCTCATCCAGTGTGTTTTGAACGGTTGCCGCTGCTGAAGCTCTTTGTGAAGCTCCTGTCGTAGAGGAAGCCATTTGAACACATAACGCTTTTGTATCGGAAATCAGATCCTGCACACCGGTCAATGCAGATTCTGATGCGGATAACCAGGATTTCCCCAAAGACACATTTCTTCCCAACTGGTCAAGACCGGAGATAACGGACTTGATCTTCAATGATTGGGTTAGGCCGACCGGATCATCCGACAAATCCGAAATAAGTTTGCCTGAAGAAGCGATTTGGTTAGCTTTGCTCATCTCTTCGCTGATCTTACCCAGATTGTATCTGACAGAATCATAAACGGTTTTATTTGTAACCCGCATAATTTCATTCCCCCTACTCTACTTTACATTAAGCAGAGTGTCCAGCATTTCATCCGCAATGCTGATCAGTTTTGCCGCTGCCGTATAAGCTTGCTGAAATTTTATCAGATTGGCCATCTCTTCATCTAATGACACAGCGGATATGCTGTCTCTTAGGCCGCTTATCTTGTCAAACATCACTTTATTAAAGTCTTTACTGTTTGATACACCCGCAGAAGCTGTTCCGATTGAACCAGCCAGTGAATGATAATAGTCTTCAAGGCTGGTTGTTACACTTCCTTCCGTGTTTCCATTTATCCTGTCACATGTCCAGATTGATATTGGTATGGACGTATTCTGTAAATCAGATATGGAAATTGCATTGGAATTATCCCCTGAAGCAATAGAGCCATCGCTCCCTACTCTGGCTGCAGCAATAGAATTCATATTTGAACTGATCGTATCGTTTACCGATATGTCCCCCGCGCTTGAACCTGAAAAAAAAGTATTTATACCAAGAGCGGCTAATACATTGCTCGTGTCTTCGGAAAATGCGAAAGTATAACCGTTGTCAGCCGTGATTTTTAAAGTGTTATCGGTAGTTATAGTAGCATCAATATTGACGTCAACCAAATCGATCGCGCTTTCTAAATCCTCAAGAGTTGTACCGGCGGTTATATTTATAGGGGTTGCCCCTGTACCTACCACATTCCCGTCAGCGTCATAAACCCACAAATTAAAACTGCCTGCCTGAACTTTGGAATAATAGTCAAGCCCTGAACTGGCAGTGCTCATAGCTTGATTCGTAGCTGTAGCCCCATACGTTCCGGTTACAGTCGATAAAGTACTTAAGCCAACACCTTGACTATGCTGTTGATTTACCGACCATGCTAATTCTTTAGTTAATGAGTCCATATCCAGTTGATACTTGGAGAGGATCTGGTCGCGCATATCAAGCCATCCGCCTAGTTTCCCGTTTGTAATATAGCCCGTAATATCGGTAGTTGAGCCCCCTGAACCCTGCCACTCAACCTTGTTTCCATTCACTCCTCCAAGGGCAAGCTCGGAACTGTCATTTCCGTTAACCAATACGCAGCCTCTTGCTGTGACTACAGTAAGAGTTCCATTATCCTGTTCAAAAGATTTTACGTCAATGTATCCCGAGAGTTGCGATATCAGCTCATTGCGCTTATCCCTCAAATCGTTGGCTATGCTAGCGCTTTCCATTCCGACAATTTGCTTGTTGGTCTTTGCAATTTCACTGGTAAGCTGATTTATATTGCCGATTCCCGAACTTATTGAGTTAGTTAAATTTATTTCAACCTGGCGCATGCTCAAATCAAGAGTATTAAGCTGATCTGCAAGCTGGACACTATACTCATAAAGAGCGCTGCGTTCAGGATATCCAGCCGGGTTATTTGAAATATCCTGCCATAAATTCCAGAAATCAGACATCATGTTACTCATGCTTGTTTCTGAATCTTCATTAAAGATTCCTTCAAGAACCTTCATATAGTTTTCCATTTCTTCATAGGAAGACAAATCCGATTTCTGCTGCATAAGCTGGTTTTCAATAAACTGATCGGAAATCCTCCTTACCGTGCTTATATCCACACCTCGTCCAAGAAGCAAATTGCTATATGAGCCGGGAAGTTTCGCTTCATAAATTGGGTTTTGCCTGGTATAACCGTTGGTATTAACATTTGCTATATTATGAGATGTTATTTCAATACCGTAGCGCTGGGCAGACAAAGCGCTGTTTGCAATATCCCCTACCAGTCCCAAACTCGACATGATCAGACCTCCCTGCTCATAAACATTTTATTTCCTGAATGGCTAAACCTTCGCTTGTTATTATATATTACTTCCTGGTTAACCTGGCCGGTTATTATTGATATAATTTCATCAAGAAATTGAAGTGAATGTTCAACTGTCTCCGTATTGATTTTGCGCATCGCGTCAATCTCGCTTTTAAGCTTTTGCAGAAAATAATATAATCTGTGGAATTTGGGTTTATCCTTTTCATCTGCAATTTCTGTTATCAGAACCGGAAGCTGTGAATATATTTTAAAATCGGCGGCTTTTTCCAATCGGTCAAAATGTTTTTTATCCAATTTGGGACGAATGATGGAAAAGATATTTTGCTCTATGGAATTTATCCTTGAGCACAGGTCGTTTTTTTCTTTTGATATATTCCATAGATTGTCCAAATCCATATTCATTAATACTTCTCTTTCCTTTTTGAAACAATTGAGAAGTTCAGTATAAAGAAATATCTCTTCATGCAGGCCATTTTCAAGAAACTCAAATATTGTATCTTCCATAAAGCAAACTCTCCAGATTGGTTATCGGCAGATTCAGCCCTTTTCTAAAAAAATTATTTATTTTCTATCCATAAGCTGCTCGAAAAGCATGTTTGCCAGCCCCATTCCCCCGTTTCCTGCCATCTCTTCACTTAATTTTTCATCATGCATCGAATACAGCATATCGCTCTCATGGCTTTTATCGGCCATGCCCGAATCAGATACACTTGCCCGCATGGTTTTTAGCATATAGGTAAGAAAAATTGCTTCAAAATCCTGACATGTCTTTTTCAGTTTTTCCTGTGAGGCCTTTTGAATATCAACCGGAACAGGAGCCTGTCCAATATTTTTAATCATATTCAATCCTTTTAAATTATTTCCAGTTCGGCCTGGAGCGCCCCTGCCGCTTTAATTGTTTGCAGAATAGTGATAAGATCTCTTGGCGTCACGCCTATCGCATTTAGCGCCCGCACCAGTTCGCCAACAGTCTTTCCACTATTTATCAAAAGCAGGCTTGCTTTTTCTTCATTGGTATTTATCTCCGTATTCGGAGTGACAACGGTAGCTCCTCCGGGCGCAACTACAGTACCGTTTTTCATCTGAGTAGGAGCCGTGTTTATAGAACGGGAAACTCCGAGCGGTGATGGCTGTGAAACATCCTTTGTCTCTTTTATCTGGATGTTCAGATTGCCGTGTGCAACGGCAACAATCGAAATTGTGACGTTTTCTCCGATTACAACGGTGCCTGTTTTTTCATTGACTATAACTTTGGCCACAATATCCGGTTTAACCTCCAGATCACCAAGTTTTGCAAGCAGACCGACTACATCATTTTGGTATGCCTGAGGAACTGTAATTTTAAGAGTGCCGGAATCGACCGGTTTGGCAAGATCCTCTCCGAATTGGGTCTTGATTGCTTCGGCAACTCTTGTTGCAGTCACAAAATCAGGATTATCCAGCATAAGAGTCAGATCATTTCTGTTTTCAAGTGATAAAAGAACTTCTTTTTCAACTGTTGCACCATTTACTATTCTTCCAACCGTTGGATGGTTCTTTGTTACTCCGCCGCCCGCATCTCCACCGGAGCTGAAGCCGCCTACTACAATAGGTCCTTGAGCCAGCGCATATATCTTCCCGTCAACACCTTTTAACGGGGTAAGCAGAAGTGTTCCTCCCAGAAGGCTTTTGGCATCACCAATGGAAGAAACCGTTACATCTATCTTTTTCCCGGTCCGTGCAAACGGCGGCAATTCTGCGTTTACCATAACCGCAGCAATATTGTTTACCTTTATATCACTCGGGCTCACATGTATTCCCATATTTTCCATCATATTAGCAAGGGCTTGAATTGTAAAGGTAGTGCCGTTCTTGTCTCCGCTGCCGTTGAGCCCGATGATTAAACCATAACCGAAAAGCTGGTTTGACCGGATACCTTTGATAGAAGACAAGTCTTTAATCCGTGCCGAAAATCCCTCGGAAGGAATAAGCAGGCACAGTACCACTATCAGTAAAAATAATATCTTAAAACGGCCATACATAATCAATAACCCCCATAAGCCATCCGGGTCTTTGTTTATCTGCTACAGGACCCTTTCCGGAATAAGAAATTTTAGCCTCAGCAACATAGGCGGAAGATACCTCGTTTGCCGTACTGATATCCTCAGCTCTTACTATTCCGGATAATGTAATATATTCTGTTTCGCTGTTAACTTTTACTTCCCGTCTGCCGCTTATAAGCATGTTCCCGTTTGGGAATACCTGTAAAACTACGGCAGACACATATGCTTTCACATGCCCGTCTCTGTCGCTGGAGCCTTGTCCGTCAAATTTTGTACCCAAGGATGCAGTTATCAGATCATCAGTTCCCGGATTTTGGGCAAGATTGGGATTTTTTTGCGCAAGCGCCTTCATATAACCTAAAAATTCCAGTTTTGCGTTTGCACTGGATGACCTGTTCGTACTTGTGTTTGCATTAAGTTCTGCTTCAGGATCTTCAACAATTCTTACGATCACTAAATCTCCAACACGCCGCGCTCTTCTGTCAGGAAAAAGAAAAGAGCCTTCAGATTCCGACCATAAAGAGCCTTCCGATTTTTCAGGAGGCTGGTAGGCATAAGGAGCCTGATCTCCGGCAGTACTTTTTACTTCGGTTTTGGCAGCCTGTTTAATATATTGAGACCCGGCTGAACAACCTGAAATCAGAACTATTATAATGCATAATGCTGCAATATTTTTTGGAATCATCTTATCCTCAAAAATCCACCACTACGGTTGAATCATTAACAATCTTTGCATAAACGCTTTTTTTACTCATCGTATTCTGAACCTTGATATAATCACCCATATATCCTTTCTCAAGAATTCTTCCTGGCGCTGTAATCCTTATGCTTCCATGCTCCGCAAGTATCGTGACCATATCTCCTTTGTTAACAAGCGGAGTTTTCTTCAGCATCCACTCTTTAAGACAATCGTTATCTTTTATATCATGTTTGGCCATGAAACCGATCGCCTGGTCTACATCCTTAAGGGTGTCTGAATTAAGACGGGAGATATTTTTTCTTTCAAGATGTATATCACCGGCAGTAATAACATCTCCTCTGTTTAAATTATGAGATGCGCAAACAACAGAATCGAAGACATCAACCCAGCCCGAAAGCTTAACTTCCGTTTTTGGGATATCATCTATGCTGACAATGGCAATCAGCCGCACATATCCTGTAAGTTCTTCACGACCTTTATCGAACAATTCCAAAGACACTTTGCCTGCTGGAAGCGGTTTATCGCCGCTGATAGTAAATCTGGACAAAATAATATCATCTTTTTTCTTTTCCAGGCGCGAACAGATAAACTGGCTGCAGGCTTCTCTGAATATGGATTCCGGTATTATCTGAGTTGAATCATCCGGTGACCTCATCTTTTGAGCATTTTCATTTGAACTGGCTTCGAAAGCTGAGCCAAAAAGCAAAAGGCATATAAGAATAATGATTGTGCTGACGGATTTACTCATTATTATTACCTCTTGATGTTATTTGCCATCTGCAGCATATTATCCGCAGTTTGAATTGATTTGCTGGAAACCTCATAAGCCCTTTGAGCCATAATCATAGCTACCATCTCTTCAACAACATCCACATTTGACATCTCGATAAAGCCCTGTGCAATTGTACCCATTCCATCTGAGCCTGGCGCAGCTGCAATGGCATCACCTGAAGCATCGGTTTTTCTGTAAAGATTATGTCCCATGCTGAAGAGCCCTGCCGGATTCGTAAAAGAGTGTAACTCTATCACACCAACCACAGTACCTTGTCCGGAAGGGCCAAAAGCAGTTACTGTTCCGGATTTATCAATACTAATTGTCATTGTATCCGAAGGGATTGTCATTGCAGGCTGTAATTTTTCACCGTTAGGAGTGCATATATTTCCATCCTTATCCATCTTAAAATTACCTGCCCGGGTATAAACCTCTTCATCATTACTTATAACCTTGAAAAACCCCTTTCCTTCTATTGAGAGGTCCAGTTCATTTTTCGTTTCCTTGAAATCACCCTGCATAAACATTTTTTGAACACTGACCGGCATTGTTCCCATGCCGACCTGGATACCGCCCGGTATCTGATCTCCCGAAGTAGTAGTTGATCCGCCCTGACTCATAGTCTGGTACATAAGATCCTGAAAATCAGGCCTGCTCTTCTTGAATCCAACAGTATTCACGTTAGCAAGGTTATTGGAAATAACATCAATCATCATTTTCTGTGCATCCATTCCGGATGCAGCCGACCACATTCCTCTAAGCATAAGTATCTCCTGTGTTATTACAGTAATTCAGAATCATTGACCATTTTGCCTGTTGTCTCATCAGTATTCTGAAGCGCTTTTTGAATTGATTCAAAAGTTCTGAGCGTTTCAACCATCCTGATCATTTCTTCAGTTACATTTACGTTAGATTTTTCTATATAACTTTGCTTAATGCTGACTTTCTCTGCGCTTGTTATGTTTTTAGCTTCTCCATCATATACATAGTAATTCATGCCCTCTTTTTTCAGAAGCTTGGAATCCTTGATATCTGCAACAAATATTTTATCACCGGGGTTGCCGTCTTCTGTTATCTGGCCGTCACTTCCGATGACGATATTATTTCCGGTTAAAGTAATCGGACCATTTTTTCCCAGCACTTTATCTCCGTTACGATTAACCAGCATACCGTCTCTGTTGAGGCTGAATGCCCCATCTCTTGAATATTTAATGCCGGAAGCTGTCTGGATCTTGAAAAAGCCCGGACCTTCAAGTGCAACATCAAATGCATTGCCCGTAAAAACGATTGGGCCGGAAGATAAATCGATAGAAGATCTGTTCAAAGAAAGATTTTGATCAAAAGATACTATATCCTGCTTAAAAGCATTAGTATTTACATTAGCAAGATTGTTTGAAAGGGTATCAAACCTGAGCTGCTGTATCAATGAACCCTCAACCAAACTATAATTACTTGATATCATTTTTCACCTCGTTTCTATTTGTTCCACTGATAAAAAGCCTATTAACGGCTTTTTATGATTTAACCCTGCTTCCGAACAGAATTTGATAAATACTAAAAGCAATATCGGTGCCAGATAATGATTAATCTTAATGTATAAAAAGCCGTTTTAAAGATGTTTAAGCCAGGTTGGGTCAAGATGGGCGTATAATTCATGGAACCGAAATCATGAATTATATAAGATAGTTTTACAATATAATAAAAAGGCATATTTTTTGGTCTTAAATCTGCTTTTTTAAATAAATTAAAATCAAAAAGCACGGGCAGAAAAAGTTAATGAAATATGATCTGAATTAACAGGCAACACTGATAAGGGGGGAATATTTTTCCTACCGGGACATTTTTTTTCCGTTTAAGGAATAGACGAAAACAAGTATTTCTGCGACAACCTTATATAGATCAGACGGAATCTCCTGATCGGGTTTAAGCTGCGATAACATTTCAACCAAATCAGGATCACTGTGAATATGAATATTATGTTCTTTGGCAACCTGAATAATCTTTTCCGCAAGCTTTCCCTTACCTGTTGCTATAACTCGTGGTGCTTGCTCGCGCTCCGGAACATATCTTAATGCGACTGCCTTATTTAATTCATTTTTTAAAGTCATCTATTGTTATCCTTTTGGGCAACAAAGCAGAAAGGAGCTTTTTATATAACATCTATCCTACAAGGTTGATATTGTTTTCTGTGGTTTGAATTATATCCAGTATAAGTGGCTCTGTGACAACTTCGGGTTCTTTAAGCCGGCATTCAATATGCCGTACTGAAAATCCTATCTTCTCAAGATTCTTTGCAAAATATTTTATGCCGTCTTCTAATAATTCGACAGTATCGGCGGTAACAGCTATAAAAACCCCGTACACCATTTTGTCTTTTAAAGTAAAATCCGCCCGGATCGGACCAATGCCCGACAAATCAAGTAATAAGGATACCTTCAGGGGGGCTTTATCTTCCGCAGATTCTTCAGGAGCATCCTTTGATATCACTGGTAATTGGATCAGTAATTGAGCAATACAAAAATGCCCATCAGGAAATAGGAGAGGCAAGGGAATAAATATCTTTTTTTCCTGGTCAAGACCGGATACATCAAGCATCTGCAGATTCTTTATAACAGAAAGTAATTGTTTGGTCTCACCATCATCTGTTTTTGAAATAAAATCTGCAAGCAATCCTTTTATATCATTTTTTAAGATCTGGCTTATTTGTTTGGCTTCCGGTGGATTTTTCTCTATAGCCATTTTTAGTTTTGCCTCAAAAAACAAACCGGAACGATCAATAATTTCCTTTAAATACTCGACATTACCGGATTCAAATAGTTTTTTCGGCAGATTTTCTATAATTTGGCTATATGACATCTTTAATGGCGCCATATCTTTGACGGCTGCAATTTTTTCAAATACAGTCTTCCATAAATTATCTTTTATAGCAGATAGTATGGTTGAAATATTTGCAGGTTCAGGTTTTATTAATTGAAGGCCAAGCGATCTTAAAACCGGTACCGGCGATGATTTCACAACTGTAAAAATCAAATCCGCCCCAATTTTCAATGGAAGCAGAGTCTTTGCGCTAAAATTTTGTCCTTTAATACTGATAATCGCAGTTTCCGGATCAAGAATTTTAAAAACTCTTCCTTTAATGATTTCATTTTCAGCAAAGTTGGCTGGACTTGCCAAACGTCCTGAATCCGAGTCATGGATCATGGCTTTGGAATTAATCAGATTATTAAGTTCGATCATAATAGATTTCGGCTATGTTATATCCGGTTGGTTTTTATATAGGTCAAGAATCAATTTAACTTCGCCTTTTGGAATCGAAAGCCTGTTTGCAATTTCTTCCACATTACAGCCTTTAATATTCAGTTCGATAATCTCTTTTTGCTTGACAGTAATCGACTTTGCGGACTGACCGCCCTGAGAGTCTTTCTTATCATTACAGGAAAGAATTATATCAGCTCTGTTTAAAAGCATATTAATGCTGTCTATACGTCCGTCCAGTTGTTCGTTTATCTTTTTGATCATGTCGTATTTTGCCTTGACTTCTTTACTGAAATATCCGCTTATCTGGTCCGCATCAGTCAGCAAAGATTCAAAAATCTTTATACCTTCTTCAAATCTATCCGCTTTCGGCATCATTCTTATTTTTCTGATCAGGTATATGCATGTGAATATCATGAAGATATCAATGCTTATCAGGAGTATAATTAAATGCTTAATATCAAAAATTGACATATTTACACCGTAATATCTATAATATGATCACCGGAAGGCATGGATTCGTTTTCATCGGTATCTTCTGAAGAATCTGTTTGTTCCCTGTTTTGCCTTGCCATTTTACTTCTTTCATTTTCATTTCCGATTTCCACATGACTGCCGGCATTAGATTCAACAACCTTTTCCTTGTCTTCTTTTTTCCTGATTTCCGCGTGTTGGGTAACATACTGCTGATTTAATTCCAGACTCTGCTTAGTGACATTGTGTATTTCCTTAATAGCAGTGCTCTGGCTTAAGACTATATTGATATTTGAAGAGCTGCTCATTTTATTATTTACCCATTAAGTGTTAAAATATATGACTGACTCCATGAATGGTTTCAATTATCAAACAGCGTGATATTTAGTAATAAATACTTCATGAATTTTACCATTTTCAAGAACTGCATTAATCCCGGATTTTATGTCATTTTTCAAATCAACCGCTGCTGGAATCGAATCCGCACCTTCAATCTTTTTTAATAATATATCGTATATTATTTTTCTGATCTCATTTTGTTTCTCTGTTATTTCCGTTTGTATATTTTTCCCTGAAGCATCAAAAGAAATATCAATCAGCATGTATGTGTAATACTTGCTGCCTTCACAGGGAACTATAAACGGCTCGAATACTAATGCCTGTTTTTCGATTTTAGCAGTAATTTTTGTTGCCTTTATCAGCGGACTACCGGCTTCAGGTTGTCTTAAGATAAAAAAATATACAACTGATAACAGAAGACACAAAAGGATAACTATGCCTGATATCTTATGAACAACCGTAAATTTTTTTTTGCCGGCATAGCATTCTTTTTTATCAACTATGACCGTATTTTTCCTGCTTTCGGGTGAATCGACATGTACTGTTTCTCCTTCAATTATACTATCCGGCCTGTCAGATTCTTTGCTTGCCAGCCGCTTATCGCTGTCAGATTCGTCAAGTTCGTTACCTTTGAACCGGACATCACTTCCCGGGTTATCAAGCTCATTTCCGCTGAACTGGTCATCAAGCTCATCTCCGTTAAATTGCAAATTACTTTCAGGTTCGTCAAGCTCGTTTCCTGCGAATTGTTCATCGTCAATATCAGTTTTATTCGGATCCATTCTTAACCTTCAAAATATGCCTTAAGCTTCGACCTTAGTATAATGATTGCTTTGGAATGTATCTGGGATATACGTGATTCAGTCAATCCCATTATTTCTGCAATTTCCTTTAAAGTCATCTCGTCATAATAATACAAAGAGATAACCATTTGCACTTTTTCGGGCAGATTAGCTAAAGCGCTTGCAATTACTTTTTCGATTTCACTTTTTTTGACTTTGTCCAGAGGAGAGGGATTATCCGATTCCAATCTGTTAACAGTTGTAACCGAGGTGCCAAGAGCCGGTTCATCAAGGCTCAAAAGGTTAACATTATGGGTTCTGTCTATTATTTTGTAAAAATCTTCAAGATTGACTCCAAGTTCTTCTGCAATCTCATGATCCTCAGGAGTCCGGCCCAGTTTTGTCTGAGCAGCTGTCACAGCCGTCTCAACTTTCTGAATATCTTTTCTTACAGATCTTGGTATCCAGTCCAGCTTTCTCATTTCATCTAAAATAGCACCTCTTATCCTGTATGATGCATAGGTTTCAAACTTGATACCCCTGCTTGAATCAAAATTTTCTATAGCATCAAACAAGCCTATTATTCCGGCACTGTTCAAGTCATCCCTTGAAATATGCGATGGCATCCTATTCGCCAGCCTGTCGGAAATATATTTTACCAGCGGTGCATATTTCAGTATGAGTTCTTCTCTGTAGTTTTCCTTTTCTTCTTCAAAGCTAAGCTGGGAAGTTTCTACATATCTATTTATTTCAGCACTTATTGTCAGCATCTGTTACCCCGGCTATTAGTCGTTTCCAGAAAAATTTAATATTACCGTCAATCTGGGCGTTGTTTTCCCTTTTTGACAGATAGTCGGCCACCAACTTAAAACATTTGCAAGATGAGGAGTCCGGATAAGCGAGCATAACCGGTTTTCTGCGTGCTACAGCTTCCCTCAGAAGATTGTCCCTGGGAATAAAACCTGCATATTCAATAGAAATCCCCCCCATAAATTTATCCACAACTTTTGTGAACTTGCCATAAACGGATTTTGCTTCCTTTTCGTCATTCACCATATTAAGTAAAAGATAAAAACTTTTAATTCCGTATTTGAAATATAATATTTTTATGAGCGCATATGCATCGGTTACGGATGTTGGTTCAGGAGTTACAACAATTATTCTTTCTTCAGCAGCAAGATTGAAATATATAACATTTGATGATACTCCTGCACCAGTATCAACAAGCAGCAAATCATACACGCGGTTTAGCATATCAAACTCATTCAAAAGATTCATCTTCTGGCCTTCGGTCAGCTGAGTCAATTCCTGAACGCCAGAACTTGCCGGTATAATATCCACACCTTCAGGGCCTTTAAAAATAACCTGAGAGAGTTCCTTCTCTCCGTTTATAATGTTTTCGATATTGTATTTCGGATTGAGACCAAAAATAATATCTATATTCGCCAAACCAAGATCTGCATCAAAAATCAAAACACGGTTGCCAAGTCTCCTGAACGCAATCGCAAGATTAACAACTATATTGGTTTTACCGACACCACCTTTTCCGCTGGCGAAAGCAATTACTCTGGGTCCTTTGGCTTTGATATTCGGTTCAACAGCCCCGGTTCTTTTTTGTTTGATAATATTTTGAGATTCGATTTCAACCATTTGTCTCAAATTTGTTGCCTGATCCATTAAAGTATGCTCCAGTCAATTTATATATTTCATTATCTTCCTTACTTCTGAGATAATTATATTCCGGCTCTCAGCCTGCTGACGGACTTTTTAAAAGGCCATCAATTCTTATTAAACAACAGCTTTGCTACCCTGTTTTTCGAAGCATGTTCAATATCATCAGGAACATTTTGTCCTGTTGTCAGATATGATACAGGAAGCTGCTTCTTCATTAATTGATTTATAACAGATCCATACTTTTCAGATTCATCCAGCTTTGTAAAAATATAGCTCTTGTATTCAAGCAGACTGAAATTAATTGCTATCTTATTCATTTCCTCTTCCGCCGTTGCGACATTGAGAAGTAAATGGGATTCTATTTTCAAATCGTCAGTAATTATATTCCTTAACTCTTCAATTCTTTTTCCATCGTATTGACTCTGGCCGGCGGTATCAATTATGATTGCATCCACATTACTTAACCTTCCTATTGCTGCTACCAGATCTTTCCTGTTGAATGCAGGCATACAGGGAATACCCAAAATATTAGCATATGTCTTAAGTTGCTCTATTGCTCCTATACGATAATTATCTATAGAAATTAACCCTACTTTTATTTTGTTTTTTAGCGTAAGTTGCGCGGCAAGCTTTGCAATAGTTGTTGTTTTACCCACTCCGGTAGTTCCGATCATAGCAGTAATAATCTGTTTGCCGTTTGTGTTTTCGAAAGGTTTGCAGATTTCGATTTGTTCGATCATAGCCTTGACCGTATCTGTTTTGACTGCTTTTATATTATCCGGGCCTTCATTGTTGAATGCTCCCCCTTTTTCGAGGAATTTTCTTGCATAATGTTCATTGACGCCGTTTCTGATCAGCTTTGCGTAAATAGACAGCGTTTCAGGTTTCATCATTAATTTATCAGCAGCACCTTCGGAATGATTCAGGATATAAATCATTTCCTTGATGTTCAGAAGCTCGGATTTAACGTCTTCGTAACTACCGGAAGAGGTATTAATAATATCTGCACTAGAGGCTATTGCAGATATTTCAAATATATTGCCGCTCACATTTTCCTTAAGTTGTTTGGAAGATAAAATAACAGCATCCTGGCCCAGTTCATTCTTAACCATTGAGACAGCATCGCCGATTGTCTTCGCTTTATACTTACGAATTTGCACTGTTTAACCTTACCTCTCCGATTGAAGTGAATTTTATATCGCTTAACAGTTCGCTATGTGACAATACTTTCAATGAAGGAACGAAATATTCCACCATCTTTTTTAAATGTCTTCGCAAAGCCGGACTTGTCAGAATAATCGGCTGCATAAAATGTATCATCGCTTTTTCGGATTCTTCTTTGATCGAATCCAGAAGCTGGCCAGCCAAACCAGGATCAACAGCAAGATATGAGCCGTGTTCCGTTTTCTGAATATTTTTAAGAAGGAGGTTTTCAACATCGGGAGACATCGTAATAAGATTTAAACCTCCATTCTCATCCAGATAAGGGCCGATGATGGAACGGGCCAGTTTATGCCGGACATATTCAGTCAGCAGTTCCGGATCTTTTGTGATAGTTGCATAATCTGCAAGTGTTTCAACAATGGTCAACATATCTTTTATGGCTACTTGTTCTTTTAAAAGATTTTGTAAAACCTTCTGCACACCACCCAGCGAAAGAAGATTCGGCACAAGCTCTTCAACTACTTTAGGATATGATTTGCTAAGATTGTTCAAAAGATTTTGTACTTCCTGCCTGCCCAAAAGTTCCCATGCATGCTTTCTGAGCACCTCAGTTAAATGAGTAGCCATTATGGTTACATTATCAACAACCGTATAGCCGGCTATGCTTGCTTCTTCTTTTTTCGTTTTCGGAATCCAGACAGCAGGCAGGTTAAAGGAAGGTTCAAAAGTATCGATTCCTTCGATTTTTCTGGTAGCATCGCCAGGATCCATAGCAAGATAGTGGTTTACCATTAGATCCGAGCCTGCAATTTTTACTCCTTTCAGAAGAATCCGGTATTCTGAAGATTTTAACTGAAGATTATCTCTGATGTGGATCGGCTGCATTATAATTCCCAGTTCAACGGCAAACTGGCGGCGAATAGAGCGAACCTTATCGAGAAATTCGCCACCCTGCTCTTTATCCACCAGTGAAATAAGACCATATCCTACTTCAAGCTCCAGGATATCAACAAGCAGCAGGTGCTCAACTACTTCAGGAGAAGCTTCAACCGCTTCCTTTTTGCTCTCCATTGCCTTTTCACTCTCGGATGCTATTACTTTTTGTCTCAGAAAATATACGGAACCCCCGATAATAAGAGAAAGTATGATAAAAGAAAAATGCGGCAATCCGGGTATAAGGCCGAACAGAAATATCGTAACAGAAGACAGATAAATTGCCTTATGATACCCAAAAAACTGCTTTCCGAACTCCTTGCCCATTGTTTCATTGGATCCGGATCTGCTGAGTACTATGCCGGCTGCAGTAGATATAAGCAGCGCCGGAATTTGCGATACCAGACCATCGCCGACCGTCAACAAGGTGTAATATTGAGCGGCATCGATTATCGGTAGTTGTTTTTGAAATACACCTATAATAAACCCGGCTATTATATTGATCAGAGTTATAATGATACCGGCTATAGCGTCACCTCTGACAAACTTAGCGGCGCCATCCATTGCTCCGTTAAATTCCGCTTCTCTTGCTACCACAGTTCTACGCTTTCTAGCCTCTTTTTCATCTATCATTCCGGCATTCAGATCAGCGTCTATACTCATCTGCTTGCCGGGCATCGCATCCAGCGTAAATCTTGCTGCTACTTCAGCGATTCTTGAAGCGCCCTTGGTAATTACAACAAAGTTAACTATAACCAGTATAATAAAAACAATCATGCCTACCACGTAATTACCGCCTACAACAAAGTTTCCAAACGACATAATAACTTTTCCGGCGGCTGTTGCACCTTCATTTCCATGCAGAAGTATTAAACGGGTTGAAGCCACATTCAAAGAGAGCCTGAACAGAGTTGTCAGAAGAAGTAAAGTCGGAAAAATTGAAAAATCCAGAGGAGTGAGAGTGAACATGGAAATAAGCAGTATAGTGACAGCAAGTGTAATATTTATAGCCAGGAGAAAATCAAGAAGCACCGGTGGTACCGGAATAATCATTACCAGGAGAACCGCTATTACGCCTACAGCCGATAATATTTCGCTGTTTGACGCCATGCCTGTTTTTATCCCTATGGTTTCTTCCATTTCTTATTCACCCACCAGCTCTGCTGTTAATGACACGTTAACGATTATAATTGCCTTTTAATTTATAGATATATGCCAGAACCCCGGCTACCGCCTGATAAAGATCAGCCGGGATTTCCCTGCCGATTTCCACAAGCTTGTACAGATTCCGGGCAAGTTCTTTGTTTTCCACCACCGGAATATTATGATCTGCTGCAAGGCTTTTTATCCTTGCAGCAATTTCCCCCGCGCCCTTGGCTATAACCTTAGGAGCATTCATTTCAAGGCCGTTGTACTTAATGGCAACTGCAAAATGAGTCGGGTTTGTAATAATCACATCCGCCTTGGGAACGTCCTGCATCATCCTTTTTCTGGCCATTTCCATCTGAATGGCTCTGATTCTTGATTTGACCTGCGGGTCACCTTCTGTTTTTTTATATTCATCTTTAATTTCCTGCTTGCTCATTTTAATTCTTTTTTCGAATTCCCATCTCTGATAGGCGTAGTCAATTACAACGAGAACCAGCATTGCAATAGAGCATTTCAGAAAGATATTATAAAAAGTAGCGAAGATATAATGAAAAATAGACACAAGTTCGAGCTCACCAAGCATGGAAACATTATCCATCTCGTGAGTTATGGTTAAATAAGCTGTTGCACCCACAATGATAAGCTTCACCATTGATTTAAACAGCTCCATTACTGATTGCATGGAAACTAATCTTTTTAGCCCTTTGAACGGATTTAGTTTTGAAAATTTTGGTTTAATCAGTTCTCCGGATACCATAAAACCAACCTGCGCTATATTGGACAAAACAGCCCCGGCAAAAACAGCAGCAAGAAGAGGGGCCAAAATCACAACAAAAGAAATAATAAGATGCCGGGAAAATTCCATAACACCATGAATAGTCAGATCAGTTATAGTTGGGTTGGATAATAAACTTTTCGTTATTTCCTGAACCTTTGAAAGCATAAAAGAACCGTAGATTCCCATGGCAAACAGTCCGGAGAAAAGAACGACAACAGAAGAAAGCTCTTTGCTTTTTGCTACCTCTCCTTTTTTCCGTATGTCTTCTCGCTTTTTTGGGGTAGGTTTCTCGGTTTTTTCCCCGCTTGCTTCCTCGGCCATTGTCTATCCTCTAAGAAAATACATCATATTAATTAACTGTCTATCCAAAGTTTGCACATACTTTTCTATGAAGTGCAGCATTACCCATAATGATATGCCAAAAAAAATCAACCCGGTTACTATCTGCAAAGGGAATGCGACAACCATGACATTCATCTGGGGCAGAAGTCTTGTAATAAGACCGAATGCGAGCTGAATAAATAAAATGGCGGAAATGACAGGCGCGCCTATCTGAATAGCTATAACAAACATTTCTCCTGATCTGTGTAACATCTCCTTGAATACCTGCTGAGTCAGGTGTACCGAACCCGGTTGTATGATTGCAAAGCTTTCTCTGATTGCGTTCAATATTATATAGTGCCCGTTTAAAATAAGAAAAAGTACTATAGCAAGTAAGTAAGCTATATTGGAAAGAATTGAAGTCTGAAACCCACTTTGCGGATCTAAGACATTTGCTATGGAAAACCCTATTTCCATTCCGGCTATCTGCCCCATCATGCGGATACCTTCAAAAAAGAACTGGGTCATTAATCCTAAAATCATACCTGTAATCAATTCTCCGATTATCAGGCCAAACATTCCCCATGTGGTGTCCGGATATACTCCTGTGTAAGGACCGCTAACAGGAAAAAGGATCATCGCCAATATAATCGTAAGCCCGGCTTTAACCGGAACCGGGATAATCCTGGAATTAAAGAAGGGCATAAGAAATAAAATAACCCCAACTCTTATCAGTATAAAAAGAAATATCTTGATCTCATTATATTGTATATTAAGCAGATCCATATAGATTATTACCTTATATAATTAGGTATCTGTTGGATCGTGTTTATTGTAAAAGTTGCGATATGCTCCAGCATCCAGCTCCCGAAAAGAATCAGCCCCAGAAATATCGCAAGTATTTTGGGTACAAAGGTAAGTGTCATCTCATTAATCTGAGTTACAGCCTGAAAAATACTGATTACAAGACCGACTACCAGCGCGATAAGCAAAACCGGCATGGAAACCAATATTGTTGTTTTAATTGCTTCCTGCGCAAGATTAATTACAAATTCCGGTGACATTATACTTTCATCTCCTTATACAAAACTTTTTACCATTGAACCAACTATCAGGTTCCAGCCATCAACCAGAACGAACAGCATTAATTTAAACGGCAATGAGATAAGAATCGGCGGAAGCATCATCATTCCCATACTAAGCAAAACGCTCGCTACAACCATATCAATTATCAAAAAAGGAACAAACAGAACAAAGCCGATAATAAAAGCTGTCTTAAGCTCGCTTATTACAAAAGCAGGTATAAGAGTAGTCATCGAAATGTCTTCAGGTGAATTCGGCTTTTCGGATTTAGACATTTTTACAAATATAGCCAAATCCTTTTCACGGGTTTGTCTGAACATAAATTTACGAATCGGAATCATAGCCTCTTTAAGAGCTGTCTCCTGCGAAATCTTTTTTTCAAGATAAGGCTGCAGCGCATTGTTGTTGATCTCCTGCCATTGAGGCATCATAATAAAAAAGGTTATAAACAGCGACAGACCTGCTATAATCTGATTGGATGGAGTCTGCTGGGTTCCGAGCGCCTGTCTTAAAAAGGAAAAAACGATAGCCAGTCTGGTAAAAGGCGTCATCATTATCAGAATGGCCGGTGCAAGGCTAAGAACGGTTAATAAAAAAAGTATTTGTATCAACACCGATACCTGTTCCGGATTTTCTCCGGGCTCAACACCAATGCGTAATGAAGGAAAAGCTATATTTGCTGCTGTTGCACTGTTTGCTGCCAAGATGAGCAGGATGGCAGAAACGGCCAGGAAAAATAAAATAATTTTTATACTCTTTCCCTTTGGTTTTAAAAGAGCTGTTATGGATATATTTTTATTCATTCTGTTCATTGCCATCCCTTAGCCTGACTAAAAAATTTATGGAGCCGGGAGTAATTCCAACCGCAATTCTTTCACCCGATATTTCAATAACCTGAATTTTTTCTTTAGGAGACAAATGCATAGATGAAATAACCTTGATGATTTGCTCTTTCCCCGATTCTTTCTGAGAAAATAAAAACCTTTTCATTATATAAAGTACGCATATTAAAACGGCCAGTACGATTAAAAGCATAGCGGCTGTTTTTAAACCGGTACTTAACAAGTTGATATCCAATGCCCCGTTCATGGCTAAATCCTTTAACCCAAAGATTTGATACGTTCTGTCGGGCTTATAATATTTGTCAATCGTATGCCGAATTTATCGTCCACTACTACAACTTCACCCTTTGCAATCAGCTTGTCGCATATAAAGATATCGATAGGATCTCCTATCTGCTTATTCAACTCTATAATCGAACCCTGGCCCAGCTGAAGAAGATCATTTATAAGCATCCTGGTTTGTCCCAACTCCACCCTCAATTCAAGCGGGATGTCCAGGATAATATCGATATCATACCTTTGGTTTAATCCCGTATCTTCCATATTCTGTGAGCTATTATTTGCTGTTCCGTTGCTATCATTTAAATCATCCATTTTTCACTCCGGTTATATTTTATCTGCTATTCTTATCGCCTTCTTATTATTCATGGAACCAACATGCCCTTTAAACTTATTTAGATCCCCCACGCTAACAACAATCGGGTCATCAACTTTCTGACCTGTAAGCAGCACGTCGTCTACTTTCATCTCTAAAAATTCTCGGCCGGTAATTTTTATCCTTCCCAGCGTACATTTCAGGTTGATGTCCAATTCCTGAATTTTCTTTTTTATGTGCTGTTTCCATACCGGATCCGCTTCAAATTTTTCGCTCCTATAGTTTTCTTTAAGTTTTTCCCCAATCGGTTCGATAACGTCATAGGGCAGACATATAGTCATTCCTCCGGTAAAATTTCCTATATTTAAAGCGAACTTTGTAGCAATGATCATATCTGTCGGTTTAGCAATACCGGCAAATTGCGGATCCATTTCCGAACGGGTGTAAACCATCTTGAGGTCTTTAATTTCAGCCCAGGCCTTTTGAAGATCAACCAGCACAATATCTACGATACGGCTTACAATCTTTTGCTCAATGGCAGTAAATCCCCTTCCTTCAAGTTTAACATGGCTTACACCTTTTCCTCCGAACATGGCATCCACAAAAGCAAACACCAGCCAACCTTCAAAAACCAGAAGGGCAAAACCCTTAAGCGGCTCCATTTTGAAAATGTTAAGACTTGTAGGTACAGGAAGCGACCGGCAGAAATCGCCGAACTTAATCGAGTCGATCTCGTCAACACTTACATCGGTACTTAAACCTATAGTCCCCGGAAGGCTTTCGTTTAAAAAATTGATAAACCTTTCATTTATCATGCCTAAACCCGGCAGACTGAGGTGGCCGGGACTGCTTTTTTTGCCGAAATCATATAGACCAATGGCCCCGTCTATTTCGGGAACATCGGATTCGGTTTCAACACTTCCTTCGTCTATACCGCCTAAAAGGGAGTCAACTTCTTCTTGTGATAAGATATTCGCCATTGCTATCTCTATTGCACAACAAATTCTGTGAAGTATATTTTAGATACTGCGTTTTCACCCATTGTCTGATTGATCCTTGCTAAAAGAGCCTGCTTCAGATCCAGTTTCCCCTCAACAGTATTGATTTCTTCATAGGACCGGCTGGAAAGCAGCATTAAAATGGTGTCTTTAAGCTGAGTTTTATAAGCTTCCACCTTTTTCTTTCCAATTTCATCCATAACTTCAAGTTCCATCGTGACTTTAAGATATTTTTTGCCGGTTCCGGTGTCCATCAAATTAACAATAAATGATTCAAGCGGGAAAATGCCTCTGCTTTCTTCAGACTTTTTTTCTCCGTGAGTTTCCGAAACTTCTGCTTTATGACTATCCCCGCTTGCTCCTTTCTTCATAAACATACTCCAGCCAAAAAACCCGGCTATTCCCACAACCAGAACCGAACAAGCTATAATCACCCACTTGAGCATAGATTTTTTCGGGGCTTTTTCTGTCTTTGCTTCTTCGTTGGCAACTGATTCTTCCGCCATAAATTACACCTCTTTATATTTAAAAATTATTTCTACTCTTCTGTTTAAAGACCTGTTTTTTGCGCTGTTATTGGGAAACAACGGACGAAACGCCCCATAACCGCCAACGTTAAACCGGTCAGGAGGCAGATGTTTGTTATTGATGAAATAATTAAGAACATAAAGCCCTCTGTATGCTGACAGTTCCCAGTTAGACTCATATTCGCCGACTTGCACAGGTAAGTCATCAGTGTGACCCATGATCATAATTTTATTCGGACAGGCATCGGCTACAGCTGCAATAGAATCCAGAATCCGGTAGTTTTCCTTTTTGATTACAGATTTTCCCGGCTCAAAAAGAATGTCTTCATGAAGCGACAATACAATACCGCGTTCATCTTCTTTAATATCTACAGACCCATCGATATTTTTTAGTGCTGCTTTAATATTTTCTATCGATTCGCTTCCTCTGTGGCCTTGATACGCTGACCCTCCGATTGATTGTTTAAGATAATTAAAGGTATTTTTGAGAGATCTCTGATTTATGGAAGACATTGTCAGGAGCATCACAAAAAAAGTAATCATAAGCATGATAATATCTGACAGTGTAACCATCCACGTATCAGTTTTTATGACCGTCTCATCATTTGTTTCTATTTTACTTCTTTTGGTATTAATAAGCATTGAAGTTAAATCTCCTATAAGTAAAGTTACCGGAAGGCGATTCGGAATAAACTTTTTTTACAGGTGAATCACTGTTAAATATTATTTCAATTCTTCTGTTCTTCTGCCTGGATTCAGGGGTATCATTTGAAGCTGCTGGCTGCTGGCTTCCATACCCATAGGCTGTTATTCTGTCCGGTTTTATCTTGCATTCTTCTATAAAGTATTTTTGCAATTGAACGGCCATCAGACTTGAAATTTCCCAGTTGGAATTATATCCTTTTTCCTGTGCATCACGATTATCAGTATGTCCTACGATCAAAACCTTATAGTTTCCCTGATTGATAAAATTTCCCACTTTTTTCAGCAGAGCAAATGACTCAGGTTTGAGCAGGTGCCTGTTTGTATAAAACAGAGCTTTTTCTCCCATCGTAAGCACTTCTCTTCCGGCTCCGGTTTTTATACCTATGTCATCATTTGCATTTTCATTGATCCCGCCCAGAGCCTTTTCAAGGATTTTCCCCTTATCAACCTCCGGATGCGCAGAAGATGCTGCTTTGTCAGTTAAACTTCCAAACGACTCAGCCAGAGACTTTATTGCGGTGCGTTTTCTGTTTTGATCAATTATAGCCATTGAATTAAGTAAAATGAAAAATGTGAGAATAATCATAAAAAGTGAAACCGTTATAGTTGCACCTATGTCTCTTACCAGATCCTGTCCGTTGTTTTTCTTTTTTCTATTCATAGCTTAAACACTACCTGCGGCCGCCGGGCACAAACACTTTTAGTCTTTCTTCCAGAATTCTTGGGTTATCACCATTTGAAAGTGAAATAACACCTTGAATCATCATTTCTTTCGACAATATTTCCTCTTTGCTTCTTGTTCTTAATTTCCCGGCGATGGGAAGGCATATAATATTTGCCATGATAGAACCGTAGAAAGTAGTAACCAAAGCAACCGACATTGATGGCCCAATTTTGCCCGGATCATCCATAGACTGAAGCATCTGAATCAATCCGATCAAAGTGCCGATCATACCCAGTGCAGGTGCATATGTTCCCATAGTTACAAAGATTTCAGCACCAAGACTGTGGCGGCTTCTTATAAAATCGATCTCTGTTTCCAGAATATTTTTTATCTCCTGCGGCTCGAGACCGTCTATTGAAAGCTGAATCCCTTTTTTCAAAAATTCGTCCTTTATCCCTGAAAGCTCTCCATCCAGTGAAAGCAATCCTTCCCGTCTGACTCTGTTGGCAAAACCTACAAATATCCGTATCAGCCATTCGTTTTGTATATTGCTGGTAAAGAATGCGTTTTTTACAACCCTGAAAACACCAAGAATCTCGCTCAGAGGGTAGTTAATCATTGTTGCGCCCAGTGTGCCTCCGGCAACAATCATCAATGACGGCAAATCTATAAAAAGTTTAATTCCACCGCCCATGAAAATGGCAACAAAGACAAGTCCGAACGCTGAAAAAATACCCAAAACTGTAGCTATATCCATAATATCTCACAACTGTTATATAAAATTGATGGACACAAAAAAGTCCATCAACAGGCCCTGTGCAGATTGCCTCGACCTGAAATGAGGAACAAAGATGAAGTTCTGATTTTGCTTCCCGGTTTTAATCTATAGCAACCTTTATGCCAATACACACAAGGTTTGTGATGCGTTTGGCAGCTTATAATAACCATGATATTACAGATTGTTACATATGAGTTAGCGGCAGGCTGGATTGTGTTTGGAAGGTTTTTCGTCAAAGAACAGGGCGGACGTCAAGATATTGGCAACCGCCCTGTTTTGGAATGGTTCTATCGTTTTAAATTGATGAGTTCGGACAGCATTTGGTCAATAGTTGTAATGATTTTGGAATTTGCCTGGTACCCTCGCTGTGTGGTGATCATTCTGACAAATTCAGTTGCAAGATCAACATTGGATTGCTCAAGGGAGTTGGGGGAAAGGCTTCCAAGGCCGTTACCGCCGGGTTTTCCGGTAATAGGTTCTCCGCTCAAACGAGTCTGGCTGAAAAGATTACCTCCGACCTTATACAATCCCTGCTCATTCTGAAATTTTGCCAGCGCAACCCGATAAAGAGGAAGCACCTGACCATTTGAATACTGACCGGTGATTACTCCGTCTGTGGCGACGCTTATCGCCTGAAGATCACCTGCTCCATAACCGTCTGCAGACTGAAAGACTGTGGTTGATGCAGATGCATACTGTGTTGTGGATAATGCATCGTTTGCCCATTCACTTCCATTGAAACGGGTTCCGAAGTCAAGCTTAACATTCATTGGAGAACCGGCTATGAATTCGGGTGCGAATGTAAAATATCCTCCGTTTGCAGTTGCATCGGTATTAGCCAGCGCTGTCCAGCCTCCGGCTCCATCGCTTAACGAACAGGTAATACTGTTAACACCTCCTGAAATATCTCCGGATGTTCCATTGAATTCTATGGTTCCCCGGGCAAGAAGTCCTTGCTGGGTCGCATCAGTAATAGTTCTTAAATCTTCACTCGGATTTACCGTAACAATATATTCCCATACCGGATCGGCGGCTGTTTCACCTTTATCAAAATAGATTGACACATCATGAGTGCTGCCAAGAGAATCATACACCTTTAGGGTTGTCTGGTATGAATAGTCGGTATCCGCAATGTATTCGCCGGAAGCATCCGATCCGTTCCATAGCGCTGAAAGAGCCGTATTAGCCCCTATAGAGTTATTGGTTGAGCTTGAATCAAGATTCATAATCATTGACAAACTGCTGGTTTCCGATGGAGATGATGTGAATGAAGATAAAGTAATATCGGTTATTGTTCCCTGATCCTGCCCGGTTGCCTCATCCAGCTTCCAGCCCTGTACAATATAATCGGAAGGATTTACAAAATTGCCGTCTTTATCGAACCGGAATTCACCTGCTCTCGTATAATAATCATTGTTGGAAGTGCCCGGATCTCTGACCATAAAAAATCCTGCACCACCTATGGCAAGATCAGTGCTTGAATCGGTTGATTCAAAAGACCCCTGGGAAAAACTGCTTGAAATATCCGCAAGAGAGGTTCCACGACCAACCTGGGCAGAACCGGCTGTTGTTGCAACTGTCTGGCTTAAAACATCCTGGAAAGTTACCCTGCTTTCTTTAAAACCTACTGTGTTCACGTTGGCGATATTATCACCGATTACCGTCATTGCGTTTCCAAGGGCGTTAAGCCCGCTTATACCGGAAAAAAGTCCGCTTGATATTGACATATGTGTTTTCCCCCTTTATATAAATATTATTTGTTTTGCAGAGTGATTTCCACTACATTATCGGGTAATATTTTGTTTTCCCCTACCATAAGATATCCAATACCGTTCTGATAGGTAACACCGGTAACTTCTCCGGTTTCGTCATCGCTTGTTTTAATGTTTTTACCAATATAATCAAGTAAGTTATCTTGCTTTTTTTCACCAACAGAGTCCTTGATTCCCGTAAGCGTTGTGTTCATATTGGTTAACTGTTCAAGACTGCTGAATTGTGCAAGCTGAGCTGAAAACTCCTGGCCTTCCATAGGGTTTAAAGGATCCTGATACTTTAGCTGGGTGACCAGTAAATTTAAAAACTCATCTTTGCCCATGTCCTTTTTCGCTTTCACAGATGCCGACGAATCACTTCCAGCGCCACTTAATTGATTATAATATGTTCCTGTTGAGTCTATTATCATGCATACCTCTTTTTCATGTATTTAGAGTTTATTATGTTTGATAGAATATCGAATAGCGATGTTAAATTAAAATTTCATTGTGTGTTACTCATTATCCTTTATATGCTTTTCTGCTTTATGCCGTTAAATCCACTAAATAGTCTTTGGCAGCTCTGCTTAAAACACCGGAAGAAATATCTTCTTTCATATCGCCATCTGAAAACAGGCCGCCGCCGGTTTCCTGATACTGTCTGTGCTCCTGATTGAACCCCTTGTTTAAATCTGTTAAAGCATTACCTGAATTTGATTCTACCCGAATATCCAGCCTTTCAAGCTTTATGCCCTGATCCGCAAGCACAGTTTTCAGATCGTGTGAATTGTTAAGCAAAACTTCTTTTGCGGAAGAACTTTCCGCTACAATTTTAAGGTGTAAGATGCTGTCTTTAATCTCCATTGACAATTTAACTGAACCAAGCTCAGGCGGAGTTAAGTGCAGATTGATAATTCTGTCTCCCCTTGCAACAGACCTTGAAATCTGTTTTCCCAGTTGCTCTACGGTGTATGCCGGCATAAAGCTGTTGTCCGAGCGGCTTTGCAGAATCGATGACAGAGTTTCAAACTTAACCGAAGGGTTTTGCTCCTGAAGAATATCAGTAGATTTCAGCTTTAAATCTGTACTCTCCTTTTCGGGATTGGAATCCTTGTTATATGAAGACAGTTGATCGGAAATCCTGTTCAAATTTTCCTGTTTTGCTGAATCATTATTCCGGGCATTTTCATTGTTGTAATTTGTTGTCCGATTTCCCGCCTTTTTTACTGATTCCGCCACATTGTTCCCTTGAAAAATATGGGTGGTGTCGTTTGTTTTTTCCCTGGTTTTCAAAGCTTCCGCTTGAATCTGTGAAAGAGAAGGATCGTTAAGATTAAGCTTGAATTTTTCATCGGGCGCTACCGCCCTTTCTATGATCCCGTCTATGGACGCTTGTACATCCGACGGCAATTTATCAGCACTGTTATCAACTTTAGCAATATTCCCCTTAAAACGGCTATTGTCTTTGCTGTCTGCGGTGTCAGCATCAACTCTATTATGCCTGTTATGATCTTTTTGATCCTGACTGTCTTTTCCCTGAGTTTTTCCCGATACACCGTCTCTGAACTGTTCAAGCGCGGCAATAAATCCATTTATTGAAATTTGGCCCGTTTCCTTATCAGGAGTAATTTGAAGTCCCAGTTCCTGATGTTTTTCAATAAACTTTTCGGCTGAAACTTTTTCCTCTGTATTATCACTTCCTTTATTGATTCTGTTTTCCATTGTTTTTAAATGTACAATAAGCTTATTTAAATCCAGACCACCCGAAGGTGACCGTGAGGCATTTAAAATATTATCGGCATCCTTAAGATTTAATCCTAAATCTTTTAAGGCTGAATCAATTTGTGGAATCACCGAAGGTTCCAGATCAACGGAACGGTAGGATTTTTTTCCGGAAGTTACAGAGGCGGAGGAAGACAGATGTGTCTCGATCTCAGCAAAAAAATCGGAAAGTTTTATCTTTCCATCCGGATTATTTCCCAGAAGTTTATCAATGCATTGGTTTGCTTCTATTTTATTATAACCACACTGGTTCAGAAAAAGGCTTATGGTATGAATATCCGAATCTTTTAAATATATTTTATCCAAAGACTTTCCCTTTGCCAAAAGTCCCTTTCTCAGCGCTTCCAGATAAACCTGCTTGTCATTTTTAATATGATTAAATATTTTTGTCTGAGCCGCATTTCCGGACAAATCAGTTTTAAGGGAATTTTTCATGGATTTATTTATTATTGTTTTAAAATCACTTGATCCATTCACCACCGGCTGATCTGTTGAACCTGTGCATATACCGTTGAGAAATTTTAGTATTGATCCGGCTAACATTACATTTTGCATCATTTTGAAAAACCTTTATTTAGTAATTTGGCAATACACAGAGCAAACGGCGTACCAACTTTTAAAAATATTTTTATATAATATAAATTCAGTATGTTATAAATTCAGAACAAACATTTTACAAAACAGCCTGAATATAAAAGGCAATTATGTTCCATATGGAAATGGAAAAAGAGGAAAAATATTCCCTATCTTTCTGCGTTTTGATGATTTGTCAGAATTATCATCCTGATTATGGTAGCTGTTTGTCTGCTTCTTTTTTCAATAATTGTGAATAAACGGAAGCAACTCCTTTTATTTTATAGATATTGTTCATACCGGCAAAAAATCCTTCTTCTATATGTTCTGAGAAACGGCATGATATACTGAAAGACAACAGTATATAATTATTGCAAAAATTGTGTTTATTTATTATATATGCTCTTAAATTAATTTAGCAAAGAAGCCTCAAGTATGGATACTATAATGCTGTTTAAACTCTAAAGTTCTTCAGGTGTAAAAGCAACTACGTCATCAATGATTTCGGTATCCGCAAAGAGCATTACAAGTCTGTCCAGACCCAAAGCATTTCCCGATGTTTTGGGCATATATGAAAGGGATTCAAGAAATTTTTCAGGCATAGGGTATTTCTTAAGACCTGCCTTTTTACGGTGTTCGAGTTCTTTCTCAAATCGTTTTCTTTGTTCTTCGGGATCTGTAAGCTCTGTAAAGGCATTGCACAGTTCAATACCGCTAATATAAAGTTCGAATCTTTCGGCAAGCAGGTTGTCTGAAGATTTTAATTTGGCAAGTGCACCGCAGGAAGCAGGGTAGTCATAAATAAATGTCGGAACATCTGTTCCTAATTTGGGCTCTATTTCAGCTATTGTTTCATCAAACAGACCGGCAGCAACTACTTTTTCCATGGATACACAAGCATATTTATCAAAAGCTTCGGATACGGTTATTCTATTCCACGGTTTGTCAATGCTGATACTTTCCCCTTGATAAATTATAGAATTTTCGAATCCCAGTTTACAGGCAACATACTTAATAAGAGCTTCGCATTCATTCATCATATAAAAATAATCCGAGTTTATACAATACCACTCCAGCATTGTAAACTCAGGGATATGCTTAGCCCCTCTTTCATTTTGCCTGAAACATCTGCATATCTGAAAGATTTTGGGATAACCTGAAGAAATAAGCCTTTTCATATATAATTCGGGCGAAGTCTGAAGAAAATAGTTTTCCGATTCAATTGCTTCTATATAAGCTTCGGGGGCGGGTGCCGAAATCCTGCATGGAGTTTCCACTTCAAGATAATTTTGTTCGCTAAAGAAAAGACGGATCAGTTGGATTATCTCTGAACGCAATTGAAGATTTTTTTTTATGTGTGTCTGTCTTTTTGTGTTCTCAGATAAAGATTCTTTGAAATTCATGATTCTCACTTAAGATAAATTAATACAGATTCTTAAAGTACTCGAGCCAATTTCAAAACACATAGATTTCGTCCTTATAAAAATGTCAGATCTTAAATTTTCTCAAAAAAGAGGGGGTGAATGCGCAAAGCATATTAATAGGCATCTGGAACTATAATTACTTTGATAATATTGTTCTAAATGTCTTATACAAAAGCCTTGAGTCATAGAACTGTGCCAGGATTGTTGCTCTGGACTGCGATGGTGCCATATAATTTTTATCCATACCTGGGAGGGTGCAGAACCGGACAGCATGCTGCACTACAAAAAACGTTTTATTCTCATGAAGAATATGAAAACCAAAAACAGGGAGAATTTCATCTATAAACTTACTGAACCTAACTAACCCATCTATATGGCACTGCTGCTCAAAGACCAATTTGATACTATATAAACTGAGCGTAGCAAAGTCTCAGCCGGAAAAGATAGAGTTCGTGGATCAGCCAGTGATTGGATCTAAAACTCATCTATCTATTGGACTTGGCTTCAAATTCTACAGAAAGCGTTGCTTTATTTTTATACTATTTTATTTGTATAAATACGCCCACTATATCTGAGGGGATAAATCAAAAGATGAAGCTCCTCAAACGCATAGCATACGGTTTATAAGAATCTTCCATGCTTCATACTTATGATTCATCGCACTGCTGGTTACTTAAACACAGGATTTCAAATTAAATACGAAAAGGCATGGATTTTATTATTCTATAGCTCATGCCCTTCATTATCTAAAAGCTTATTATACCAGACAGCAAAATCATACATTCCAATATACCGTTCGTTATTATTAATTATGCCAAGACAAATATCGAGAACACCTCTACCGTATTCATTACTGTATTGATCAGAACAATTGTTTTGCAAAAATTCTCTCACTAGTGTTTGAGTTGTTCTTTTTGTTTTATCTTTTCGAATATCAATAGGATCCTTTGGCAATTCAAAAGGGTCCCATTTTTTATATCCTTTTTTAATAATATGATTTTGTCTTTTTTTAGACATGCTTTCAAATATTGCTTTTTTTCTGAATTCTTCGTTTTCATCTAATTCAGACATTTTATCACCTATTCTTCTTTGGAGTATTTACCTGTGTCTGCAATACCGAGAAAATCATCATTAAAATCTGTAAGAATTGACATAGACACAGGCATGAGCAATTCTGATAATTTTATATATTTTGAATTGATATGTTTAGCAAGATTGTCAGATATCACATATAATTTATTATAGATTGCTTCCATATTGACAGTCGGATATTTATCCCCTTCTTTAAAACCTGTTTTTCCGCAAGTATGAGCAATCCCACCTATCGAAAAAGGAATTCCGTATAATCTGCATGTTATTGGCCTGAATTCGTAGATATCACAACAGCCTTTTTCATTCAAAAGTGGACATCTTATTTTTTTTGTTGCAAGATCGTATAGAATTTCATCTTCCTTCATTCCTGATTTAAAATTATCATAGGCTTTTTTCTTTAATTTAAACACTTCTCTATCTGCAGAGTTTGCTTTTTCTGCAAGCCTCATTCTTTCATTGATATCAAAACCGATTTTGATTTTATGATTAATATATAATGCCTCAATTAATGTTAAATCAAATAGAGCATAACAGCAATCTGAACATAGCATTTTACACTTTACGCAATCAGGGTAATTGTTTTTGACTTTATCGAACAGATCGTCTGCAGTTGCAACTATTGATTCATAACTTTTAAAAAACTCTGTAAAATCTAAAACCACGCTTCACCCCAAATTATTATTATTTTATTTTTCGCAAAATGGTAATTTATACTTTATTAGTCTGTAATTAATTTTATTAAATTTAAAGATTCATAGTTAAAGCATCAATTTGTTTTTGATCTTAATAAAATTAAAAACTCAAGCATGAATAATATTCATACCATGCAGATTTGTTTCATGTGAAACATTATTTGCCTATACAAAACTTATTGAATATCTGATCGAGAATGTTAAGCTTGATTTTAATTCCAACAATCTGACTTAATTCGGTAATGGCTTCATGAATATCTAAAGATATAAATTCATAAGGCAGGCCTGCTTTTATACCATTCAAAAATGATTTCATGTTTTTCAAACAATTCTCAATAGCAGTTTTTTGTCTTAAATTCGGCACAATACAAGAACAATCAGAATGTACGCTTTTGGTAGTAATTTCTTTAATAGTTTCTTTAAGAACATCTATCCCCGTATTGCATAATGATGAAACCCTAACTATTGGAAAGCATTTTAGTTCCTTATTAATTTCAATCAAGCTGTTTTCATTTAACAAATCAATTTTATTTAAAACAACAATTAGCTCTTTATCCTTAACAATTTCTAATAAGGTCCTATCATCTTCAGTAAAAGGATTAATTACATCCAACATAAACAATATGATATCTGAATTATTTATTATTTCGAGTGCTTTTTGTATTCCAATTTCTTCTACAGGATCAACAGTATTATGAAAGCCGGCTGTATCGAAAATAACAGCAGGGATACCTGAAATAATGATTGTTTCATCAATTATATCCCTAGTTGTTCCGGGTATTGATGTGACAATAGAACGTTCTTTTTTTAAAAGAACGTTCATAAGACTTGATTTACCTACATTTGGTCTTCCGGCAATAACAACTTTCAAACCTTCTCTTATAACATGCCCTTCATTATAATCTGATATTAATTTATTTAATTTAATAATTATACTATTTTCTAAAACAGATATATACTCATCTATGTTTATGTTTTCCGTTTCATCCGGGAAATCAATAACTGCCTCTATTTTAACTATAATGTCATTTAAAACAGTTAACATTGATTCAATTTCATTCCTCAGAACACCATCCACTTGAGCATTCGCAATTTCAAGAGCTTTTAAGCTGTTAGAATTAATTATATCAATGATAGCTTCTGCTTGTGTAAGATCTATTCTTCCGTTTAAGAAAGCCCTTTTTGTGAACTCTCCTGGCTCAGCAAGTCTGGCGTCTTTTCTAATGATTATATTCAGAATTGTTTTAAGAATAAATGTTCCTGAGTGTACATTTATTTCTATGACATCCTCGCCAGTATACGAATGAGGAGCAAGCATAACTGATACAAGAACTTCATCAAGGATTTGGTTGCTATCAGGATCAATTATATGCCCATGGTATAGTTTATGGGATTCTTTAAAATAATTAACTTCATTCTTTTTCGATTTCCGGAAGATCAACGAAGTGATATGTTTAGCTTTATCTCCTGATATTTTAATAATCCCAATTCCACCACTTCCTACTGGAGTGGATATGGCAGCAATAGTATCTTTGTCCATTTAATCATTTTTATATTGATATAATTTATATTCATAAAATCAGAAAAGAAATAAAATCGGTTGTTTATTCAGTCTTTACTGATATTCATTTTAAATAAAGTTATTTGCCTATTGACTTAGCTGACCCGCTTTTTTGACATCAGCTCATCCCTCGTTATAGTGGTCGTTGTAGCGCAAGCAAATAATAAGCGATGGAACACTTCCTTATTCCAAAACCTACGATTGAAACGATAGCATACCTC
>NZ_JBAMMY010000029.1:0-18513 GCF_051233685.1 Desulfobacterium sp. N47 | reverse complement strand
AAGCCTTTTCGTCCTTAAAGAAATATTTTGTGTTCTACAACAACTGCCGGTTTCACCAGGCCTTAAATTACAAGACTCCGGCTGAGGTGCATTATCAAAGGACATAAAGCCTGATAATAATGGGGGCTCTGCCCCCAAACCCCCGGGATTTAACGCTTAACGGGCATAAACAGATTAGATGAAAAGATGGGCCGCACAAAAGATGCACGGCCCTCTGTCTACGCCGCCAGCTTCGGCGCTCGGGTTGCTTCCCAGCATTGCCCTATCCTCCGAGTAGGTGTGGTGACTGTAGCACAACATATAAATTGGGGGAAACATTTTTCATTTATCCGGCAATAGCGGACCTTTTGAAAAGGACTTTGTAAGAAAAAAGAACTTAAACCCGGAGAAAATATCAGAATAGCTGCTTAAATCATATAAACAAAATTAACAAAAGCGATCTTAAACCAACAATCAGGCATTTAAATTAACATGTTATACTAATATAGATATTATGTAAGATAAATTATTTCATTCAATACATGAAAACTTCTTGATTTAATATTCATATTTTTATTAAATTACAAAGTTGAATGGCTTTTCACGTTTTTATCACTAATTAACTGTTTTGGTGCGTGCGCTTTTTTGGACAAATAATTATTTCATGCAGAATGGTGATTTAATATGGCAATTTTAATAATTGGAGCTGCAATATCAATAATAGGTTTAATATTGCTAATACTCTGGTGGAAAGAGTTTCTTATGATTCTGTCCGGCACTATCCCCTGCTTGCTTCTTTTAGGCGGTGCTTTTATAATTTATCTTGGATTCGATAAATTAAAAGAAGCCTGGAGCAAGGAAACACTCTTCTCAGACGCAGTATCTGAAGAAGTAGATAAATACAAATATGAAATTGATGAACTTAAAAAAGAGATAGAATCGCTTAAAAAAGGGTAAAACATAATTTTTTTCTTCTAAGGTTCAAGCTCTTCGGAAAGTAATATTGCTTCAGCCACACTCCTCATGGATTTTCTTGTATCCATACTGCGTTTCCGGATCCAATGATATGCCTCCTCGCCGCTTTTATTTCGGCGTAACATTAGAATTTCTTTAGCTTTTTCCACAAGTTTTCTGGTTTCAAGTTCTTCCTGAATAACTTTTGTTTTAACCATCAATTCGGTATTCATAATGGCTGCTGCGGCCTGATTAGCAACTGTTCTTATAAGATTGACCTCCGTTTCCGTAAAAACTCTCGGGCTGGATGTAAAGCAGTTTAAAACACCTACAACATTTTTATCTTTAACCTCAAGCGGAACACCAACCATGGAAACAAGACCCAGCTTTTTTGCCATATCCTTTTCCTTAAAATTGGGTTCTTTGAGAACATCTTCGATTATCAAGGGGTTCTTGTTGGTTGCAACAAAGCCGACAACACCTTCATTCATACTCAATGAGCGGTCTTGAACATAATCAGGATCCAGTGCCTGTGTTGCCTTAAGCCGGATTACCGGCGGGGAGACACTTTCGTCTATAAGCCAGAGCGAGCATATTTCAACACCCGTTACCTTGGCAGTTACCATTACTATAAGTTTCAGGATATCTTCGAGATATAAATCAGATGTAATCACTCTGCTTATATCCATGAGAGCTTTTATATATTTATCATGGGTTTCCTGAGACGCAATTTCCATAGTATCCAATTACACAAATTATTATATGGTTAAAGGGAGTGTTATGCAAAAGTTTTACAATAAACAAATATACAATATAAGTTCTTATATTTTTATATTGAACGGCAATGTGTGTCAACAATTAGTACCAAACCCTGTAAAAAATTGAAAAAAATGAGTTGCACACTATAACACGTTAATATATATAATATATAAGAATTTCAAAACCAATCCGTTGGTTTAATTTGTAACCGCAAGTATTCATACGCCAATATATAAATTTAATAAGAAATGAAAAACGATTTTGCTTGATTCATTCTGTTGTATCGGATTTAGTCCTTTGAAGAATGTTTAATTTATCAGGAGCCTGCCGTTTCAGCTGAAGGAATTAGTTATATATGAACACCAGCTCTTCTATGGAAATTCAAATTAAAAATAAAATCAAAGAAGCCGAAATGTATTATTCCATGGGGATGCTTGATGATTCATTGCATATCTATGAACAGATACTTGCAGACGGTTCTTTTACTGATTCATCCGGAACAGTTCATATCAAAAAAAAGGTGATTCAGATAAGAAAAGAGGTACTTAACAACAAAGAAAAACTAGCCCCCAATTTATCGGAAAGTGATATTACTTTGATTGAAAAATCGATATCGGATTCAGGAAATATAAAGGACATTATTAATAATGCCTATGCCCTTAAAGAACTCGGCCTGGCAAGAAAAGCTGCTGTCGAGTTTGAAAAATTACTAAAGATTGATTACTCAGCTGCCGGATATACCCCGGTAAAAATAATTACCGAAGTGCTTTCAAATCTGTTTAAATTTGAACCTCCAAAAACCGTGCTCGAGAAAGCAGATAAAATTATTAGTGAAAATAGATTTGAATACAAAGACATATCTCAGATAAAATTGTGGCTTGGTAAGGAAATGGCAAAAAAAGATAACAACGATATCGCTGTTCAATTATTTAAGGATGTGTTAAATTTAGATCCTGATAATGAAGAAGCCTCAAATAAAATTAATTTACTTCTATCGAATTCATCCAACAATTCAAAATTTGATTTTCTTATAAGCTCATCGTTAGCCACCCAGGATCAGCTTCAAAAAGCCCTGGAAGTTTCAAAAAAAACCGGCAAAAGCATAGAAGCTGTAATGATTGAAACTTTTAACATAAAAAAGGAAGACATCGGCAAATCCCTTTCTTTGTACTATAATTGTCCATTTAAAAGTTTCGATCCATCTGTACCGGTTCCCATAGAACTTATTGGTAAACTAAAAAAATCTTTTCTTCTGCATTACACATGGGTTCCATTAAGCTGGGGAAAGAACTATATAGAAATTCTTGTTGATGACCCAAGAGATCTTAGGAAAACAGACTACATCAAGGCTTTGATGGCAAACCAAAGCATAAAATTTTCTATAGGAATTAAAGAAGATATTATAAAATACATAGGATATTTCTTTTCTACCGACAAATCTTCCGAAAATATGGATACAACACTTGATAATCTTGATTTACTAATACCTGACTTTTCTTTTGAAGAAGAAGAACTTGATACGGATAAAGACATCGTCGATGAATCTTCCAGCCAGGTGGTAAGACTTGTTGATCAGATAATTATAACAGCTTACAGAAAGCTGGTCTCCGATATTCATATTGAACCTTCTCCAATTACCAAGAAAATAACTATACGTTTCAGAATGGATGGTGTTTGCAACGAGTATCTACAGGTTCCAAATACAATGGCACCTGCAATTATTTCAAGGCTGAAGATAATGGCAGGCCTGGATATAGCTGAAAGAAGGCTTCCGCAGGATGGAAAGATCAAAATGAACCGCAGGGGTATCCCCGCGTTTGAGCTGCGTATGTCCACCATGCCTACCGCAGGCGGGTATGAAGATACGGTTTTAAGAATTCTTGCAAAAGCAGGCGCAATGAAACTGGATGATATGGGACTTAATGACCGCAACTTAAAAATCATAAAAAGAATAATCAGCCAGCCATACGGACTTGTACTCGTTGTAGGACCCACAGGTTCCGGTAAAACCACAACTCTTCACTCCGCTCTCGGCCACATTAATAAACCGGAAATCAAAATATGGACAGCAGAAGATCCCATTGAAATTACACAGATGGGTTTACGCCAGGTTGAAGTAAAACCAAGAATTGGTCTTGACTTTGCCAGAGTTATGCGTGGCTTTCTGCGCCTTGACCCGGATGTTATAATGATTGGTGAAATGAGGGACAAGGAAACAGCCTCCATAGGTGTTGAAGCATCCCTTACCGGTCATCTTGTGTTTTCAACTCTTCATACAAACAGTGCTCCTGAAACCATAACACGACTTCTTGATATGGGTCTTAATCCTCTTAATTTTTCCGATGCTTTTCTTGGTGTTCTTGCACAAAGATTAACAAGAAAACTATGTTCAAATTGCAAGAAAGCCTATAATCCGTCAAAGGATGAATTTAATGAGTTAGTCGCTGAATACGGTGAAGAGAAGTTCGAAGCAACCGGTATTAAATATTCATCCGATCTTGTTTTATACAAGCCCTCAGGTTGCGAGGCTTGTTCAGGATCGGGATATAAAGGCAGAATGGCAATACACGAACTTATGGAAGGCACATATACAACTAAAGGCCTTATAAAAAAAGCTGCAAATACGGAAGAACTTTTCAATCAGGCATATAAAGATGGAATGACCACCTTAAAACAGGATGGAATAATAAAAGTTTTTCATGGACTGACGAATATGAACGAAGTCGGAAGAGTCTGTATAAGCTGATTGTAAGAAAATACCTGCCCGATACGCCCTTTGTTGCTGATAACTTAGGAAAAACTAAGAGGTAATATTATGCCAAAAACCGCCCTTGTAGTAGATAACGATTTCTTTTTTGTCGAATTTTTAGCAGAACTTCTTGAGAGCAGAGGATATAAAGTTATAAAAGCCTATGATGGGAAAGAAGGTATTTCAGCAATTGATGATAAGGATATCGCCCTGATGTTTGCTGATATTGTAATGCCTAAAATTGACGGAACAGAGCTGATTAAATTCGTACGCATGAAATACCCTGAAAATTGTTTTTCCATAGTCGCAGTTTCAGGTACAATAATAGAGCGTATAGACACGCTGACCAATATAGGTGCCGATTATTACATAGCTAAAGGCCCTATGGAAAAAATGGCGGCAAATATCAATGAATTATTAGATAATATTGAAAATAAATCATTTGATAAATCCGGAGGCGCCAAAATTATCGAATCCGAAAATCTTTTCCCAAGAAGAGAAGCTGTTGATCTTTTGGATTCAATTCAATTTCATAAAGGCATAATTGAATGTGTTGGATTCGGAATAGTAAACATTGACTCGGACACAAGAATTATCGGGATAAATTCTTATGCTCTGAATATATTGGGCAAGACCACTATCGAGCTTTTGAATCGGCCTGTTACGGATATTTTCCCTCATGAAGACAGATCAAAATTTATTAACACCGTAAAGAATTTCATCAAAAACAATGAATCTAATGAAACCGTATTCACTTCTATTATCAACTCAAAAAAAATTAGAGTTGTGGTTACATTATTGACTGTTGAAAAGAAAATTTTAGGTTTAATACTTGCTCTGGAGGATTGCGACAAATGGGAAGAACTAGCATAAAAAACAAACTGATAATGTATTTTTTGATTCTTCTGTTAATTGTAATTGTTGTAATTGAGATAGTAAATCAGACCACGAAAGATTTCTTTTTAGCACAGGGACTTTCAATTGCTCTGGCCATGGGAATAGGAACGGTATTCGGAATCATATTTTCACGGTCTATTACCCGGCGCATTAAAAATCTGAGTAATGCCGCAAGTCAAATCAGCTGCGGTGATTTAACACAGGAGATACAAATCGTTTCTGGAGATGAAATTCGCGATCTTGAGGAAATATTTTCTTTAATGGTCGACCATTTAAGATCGTTGCTTCTTGATATGAAGAATGTTTCTCTAAAAATCCATAACACTAATTCAATTTTAAAAATGCTGGCAAAAAAACTTTTGCAAAACAGCAATGATATAGATATCACTGCTAAAATTATTGCGGAAAGCTCGGCCAAACAAACGGAAATAGTACACTATACTACAATTAAACTTAACAACACTATTAAGGTGATGGATAAGCTGGTGCAGCAATCATCCCAAACTATTTCAAAAGCAGATGCAGCAATCAAAAAAACTCAAAAAGGTGAAGCAAATGCCCATGAAATAATAAGCCACCTCGAGCTTGTGCTTAAACAGATGAGCGAATCCGCACAGCCCCTTTCGAGACTGCCCGAAAAGGTGGAAAAAATAAAAATAGTGATAAACGTAATAGAAGCTATCTCTCAGAAAACTGATCTTCTGTCATTAAATGCATCAATCGAAGCAACAAGAGCCGGAGAATCCGGTAAAGGTTTTGCCATAGTTGCCGAAGAAATAAGAAATATGGCTGAAAGTTCAAAGCAGTCATCAAAAGCTATTGCAAAACTGGTTGAAGACATTTTAGATGATAATCAAATGCTTAAGGAATTTTTAACAAAAAACCAGTTGGAAATTGATAAAGGCAATAAAATTATACACGGCATTGTGCAAACATTTAGTGATATGCTGCTTGGTGTAAAAGATATTTTTTCTGAAATAAAAAGCATGGAAGAAGCAACGATTATGCAGGCTCAGGAGCTTAGAAGTTTTTCGGAACATTTTCAAAAGCTTTCGGTTTCTGCATCCAGAAATTATGAATCTACTCAAAAGACTGCTGTTGCAGCAGCTAATCAGAAAAATGAAGTTAAAAAAATGGCAAGCGCAATAAATTTACTGGATACTCTATCCAAACAAATGCTTGAGACGCAACAGCGATTCAGTCTTCCGGAACAGCCGCATCAAACATCAAGCAATCAGGAATCAATAAAAAATGTACAGCCATGAAAATATTTGTTTTCAAAGCAAAAGATAAATATTTCGGAATAGAATCCGAATATATTTACAGAATAATCGACGACTATAAAATAACACCGGTATGCCTTACTCCACAATGTTATGCCGGTCTGATATTTTACAGAGGAGAGCTTTTTGATGTAATAAACATAAGGCTTCTTCTTGGTTATTCGGAATATTCCGAAAGCACTTATAATGAACCGGATGAGAATCAACGAATAATCATTGTTAAATGGCATAATAAAAAGCTGGCTGTTATACCTGATGAAATAATCGGAATAATATGGATAGACGGTAATTTTGAAGGATTCAATTCATACCACCATGAAAACAAAGATATATATTTAATAACACCTGATTATATCTGGAAAAAACTATTAGAGCTTTCCTATGGATATCAGCAAATATGAAAAGATTTTCGACCAGGAATCAAACAAGTATCTAAAAGAACTTGAAGATCTTTTAATGCAGGTCGAAAAGGATTTATCAAACCTTGCTTTGTGGGCAGAGATTCACGGCAAAATCCATTCTATTAAAGGAATGGCAAGGGCTCTCAGTCTGGAGAAAATTTCAGACTTATGCCATTTAATGGAAGATTGGTGCCTGCATTTTCAACAGGGCAAAAAAATAAGCTCTGCCGCTGCTGTTCAAGCTCTTTTTGACAGCTCAAATTTCTTAGCATACCTTGTTTCAAAAAAAGGATGGATCGATTCATTTGAAGATCAGAAATTATATAATAATCTGATATCCGGATTTGGAAAAGATCCTGACGAACTTTTAAAAACGAGTCCTGTTGCTGAAACGGTTCCTGCATTGACCTCTTATCAATCTCCGGCTGTAAATATAGATCATGTAAAAATAAAGTATTCTTTTATCGAAGAGCTTCTTGGACTGACACAGGAAATACAGCTTCTTGCTAAAAAATTTCCATCTTTTTTGAATGTTCAGATGTCTTCAGGCTTAAAAAGCTGGATTGATCACTATACTGCTTTGATGAAAGTTCTTTACTTTCAGTTAACCCAGTTAAGGCTTATGACTGTGGGCGATTTTGCGGATCTTTTTTTAAAAAGCATAAGAGATATAGCAAAAGAGCATGATAAAAGCGTTAATGTTGAAATAATAGGCAGCGAAATACAGGCAGACATTACACTTCTTGAACGCCTTCGCGAACCATTGATACACATTTTCAGAAATTGTATCGCCCATGGTATCGAAACGGCAGAAGAGCGAAGCAATCTGGGAAAAAATGCAAACGGAAAAATTACAATCGAAGCAAAGAGTGAAAAAGAAAATCTATACATTAAAATCCGCGATGACGGTCGCGGTATAAATAAAGCTTCGATCATTGAATATCTTAAAGACAAACAATCAATGAGTGATGAAGAAATCGACAGAATGACTGATGAAGAACTCTATAATACTATTTTGAGTCCGGAATTTTCATCGTCTGCCAAGACGACGCAGTTATCAGGAAGAGGCATCGGCATGAATGTTGTGGCACAGTCTATCGATTACCTCGGAGGTTCTTTGTCCATATCGTCTGATAGCGGAAAGGGAACAGAGTTTATAATAAAATTACCGCTGTCACTTTCAATTATTTACGCGATTGTTTTTTCAGTGGGAAAATACATTCTGGCAATCCCCACCTTACATGTCAAATCAATAAGCAACATAGACAACATTTCAGACGATGACCGGAAATCTTATTACAACATCAAAAAAATTATAGGGGTAGCAGATAATAAAAGAAAATCTTACAGTATATTGAACCTGAAATATATCAACGATCAATCAATCATTGAGCAGGCGGCAACCAATGAAGAAAAAGAATCCTGCATAAAGCTTATGGCTGATAATATAATCGGAAACCGTCCTCTTATGGTATTGCCGGTCGGAGATATTTTATCAGGGGTAAAACTCTTTTCCGGAATAGGCATCATGGAAAACGGAGATATTGCACTGCTTCTTGATCCGGATAATCTTCCACCACAATAATTTCAAGGCCCGTCAAGATGATATCCTGACTCTCCCTCATAAATCAGTGTATACGTCCTTTGGGCAATTTTTTCAGGATCAACCTGAATCCTTGCAACACCCGATTCCATCGCAGCACGTGCGACTGCAACAGCAACAGCAGGAGGAACATTAAAATCCATTCCCTTAGGGATAATGAATTCGGGATTAAGTTCCTTGTCTGAAACAAGACCGGCTACAGTTCTTGCTGCCGCTATCTTCATCTCCTCATTTATTATCCTTGCCCGGACATCCAGCGCCCCTCTGAATACACCTGGAAAAATCAATGAGTTATTAACCTGATTAGGAAAATCCGATCTTCCCGTTGCAACAATCAATGCCCCGGCTTCTTTTGCCTCATCCGGGTAAATCTCGGGAGTCGGGTTGGCAAGCGCAAATATTATGGGATCTATTGCCATTGTTGATATCATCTCTTTTGTAAGGGCTCCTGCAACAGAAAGCCCTATAAAAATATCAGATCCTATGACAGCCTTGGCAAGATCCCCTTTTATTTTTTCAGAATTTGTCTGTTCGGCCATTTCATCCTTCATCCAGTTCATGCCTTCCAAACGCCCTTTATATATGGCTCCGTTTTTATCACAAAGTATAATATGTTTTATTCCTATCTCCATAATCAGTTTGCAAACTGCAATGGCTGCGGCGCCGGCTCCGTTTATTACAACCTTCACTTCCTCAGCCTTTTTGCCGGATATTTTAAGCGAATTAAGCAAAGCAGCTGTGACAATAATCGCAGTTCCATGCTGGTCATCATGAAACACCGGGATATCCATCTCTTCTTTAAGGCGTCTTTCGATATAAAAACAACGGGGCGCTGATATGTCTTCAAGATTTATTCCCCCGAAAGTCGGGCTCATTCTTTTAACGATCTCAACAATTTGATCTGCATCCTGCGTGCATAAACAGATTGGAAAGGCCTCAACTCCGGCAAAAGTCTGAAACAAAATTGCTTTGCCTTCCATTACAGGCATCGCAGCCTGCGGGCCGATATTGCCAAGACCAAGCACAGCGCTTCCATCCGTAACAATGGCAACAAGATTTCCCTTGGCGGTGTAGTCATATATCAATTCAGGATTTTCTCTTATCAGGCGTGCCGGCACTTCTGCAAAAGGGGGCATGTAAAACTGACCTAAAATATAATTATCCTTAATTGCTATCTTGCTCCTTATCTGAAGTACGCCACGATATCGCCTGTGAAACTCAAGTGATTCTTCCGCAATTGATTTTTTTTTCGTGTCAGGCGGATCAATAGGCCACTGTCCTTCATACACATATCTGCGTGTCATATCGGAAATCAAAGCCGGGTCCACATCCCCTTTGGCCTCTCCTGTCTGTATAGCAGCTTTTGCAACCGCCTCCGCAATTTTTGGGGCAACCCGAAAGTCAAATATTTTCGGCATAACACGCTCAGGATTCAGCTCTTCGGGACTTACACAATCAGCAAGAGCCTGAGCTGCAGAAAGTGCCATGGTAGAATTAACGTTGCTCGCCCTTGTTTCAAGAATACCTCTGAAAAAACCGGGAAAAATCATCGCAACATCAGACTGGTTCGGAAAATCGGCTCTGTTAAATACCATGACTTTTGCACCTGCATCGCGCGCTTTTTCAGGCATAATTTCAGGATGAGGAGTTGAAAGCGCAAAAACTATCGGGTCCTTTGCCATGGATTTGATCATATCCCCGCTAAGAACATTTCCGGATGAAAGGCCGATAAAGACATCGGCGTTTTTAAGAGCCTGCCCTAAAGTTCCTGTAAAATTATCAGGATTTGTGCATTTAACTATTTCCCATTTCGCCCAGCTCATTCCTTTCAGCCGGTATTTATAAAGAGCGCCATCCCTGTCACACACTATTACCTGTTTTATCCCGGCTTTTACCAGAAGCTCTGCACTGGCAAGACCGGCCATACCGGCGCCATTTATTACAACTCTGGCGTTAATAATATCCTTGCCAACAACTTTCATTGAATTTATCAAAGCGGCAAGCACCGGAATTGCAACTCCAAGTCCGTGATTATTAAATACCGGTATGTCTGCACCTCTTTCAAGGTGATCGGTAATGGTAAAGCTCTGGGGACTGGCAATATCTTCGAGGCAAAATGCTCCGAAAGTTGGTGTAAGAGCAAGAGCTGTTTCAATAAACTCATAAGGATCTTTTGTCCTGATGCATATCGGAAGGGCATCTACACCGGCAAATGTCTTGAATATAACTGACTTTCCCTCCATAACAGGAAGTGCTGCTTCAGGACCTGCATGACCAAGCCGAAACAGCCCGGAACCGTCCGTTAAAATTCCTACCGTATTTCCGCGGCATGACAGCAAATAAGACTGTACGGGATCTTTTGCGATTTCCAGACAGGATGAAGCAACTCCGGGAGTATAAACAAGGCTTAATATTTTTGAATCTTTTATTGGTATCTTGGGAGAAACACCGATAACTCCGCGGTAGCGTTTCCTGTATGCAAGAGCTTGTGCTTCCTGATTAGTAATTTTGTCCGGCATTTAAATCTCCTTAAATCCTCATGTTTTTGATCCGTTTTTTACAGCCCTGGTTGCAAGAAAATCGGCAAGTTCATTTTCTTTATAACCTGCATGACCTTTGACTTTAATAAGCTTAATATCATAAAAATTTTTCATTTTCACTTTTATTGAGTTTATTAACTCAATATTTTTTTTTGGTTTCCAGTTCAGAGTAAGAACGCCATAAGAATAAGAACTGTCTGTAAATATCCTTACTGGCTTTTTTGTGGTTTTAAGTTCAGTAAGAGCAGTTTTTATTGCTTCCAGTTCTGCAATATTATTGGTGGCAATTCCGATATATCTTGATATTTCTTTTTCATGTTCCCCAAAACGAAAATAAACCCCTATGCCTGATGGTCCCGGATTGCCGGATGATGCACCATCAGTATAAATACAAATGGCATCGGAAGGTATATCTTCCTGCCGGGAAGAATCGTTAGCAGATTTTTTACCTGCAAAAGATTTTCTATCTTTTACCTTTTTATCTTCCTGGGTATCGGAGTTTATAGAATCTACAGGCTCAAGTTTGTTTTCAAAAACCCAGTATTCATAATCCTGCTTTATATTGTATTTAATCAGAACCTTTCCGTTTTTAACTAAGGGCTTTTCATCGGAAGAAAAGGCCTGCCAGACCTTATTGCCTTTAAAGGCCATTCTCTTCCATAAGATGTTACTAGTGTCCATAACTCATTTTCCCGTCGACAAACTATAAACTATAAATATGATATTTCCGGCTTATATCAAGAAATTGCTCAATTTCATCTCTCCATGATTTCTCGATCTCTTCAATATCGTCATTGTTTTCAATAGCAGCGCGTATTGCAGCATTTCCGGTTATAAGATCCACAGGATATTTTTCAAATTCATATTCATACGGAGGTAGCTTCCATGCAAAATGATTACTATAACATTGAAATACTGCCTGAAGTATTTTCACAGTAGAATAATAGGGTTTATACTTATCCTGATCTGTAACATGAATCTGAAAACCTCTGCAAAGCTCCCCCTGCCATTTGTTTGAGGTAGGTTCAAAAGCAATGGGCCTTAGTATTGCACCGGAAAATTTATTAGTACCTAAAAAAGAAATTATTTTATCGCATTCTATAAAAGGAGCTCCAAATATCTCAAACGGCTGAGTTGTGCCCCGTCCTTCGGAAATATTTGTGCCTTCCAGTATAACCTGTCCGGGATAAACAATTGCAGAAACAGGAGTAGGAAGGTTAGGAGAAGGCGGTATCCATGGAAGAGAAGTATCGGAAAAAAACATTTTTCTTCTCCAGCCTTTCATAGGAATCACTTCAAGGTCACAATCAATTGCATAATGTTTATTAAACAGCAGTGCAAGTTCACCAATTGTAAGGCCGTGTCGCATAGGTATAGGGTAGCGGCCTACAAACGAAATATACTCCAAGGAAAGACAGTTGCCTTCAACCGCAACACCTCCGATTGGATTGGGCCGGTCAAGAATAACTACTTTCTTCCCGAATTTTTTGGCGGCCTCAAGGCAATATGACATTGTATATATAAAAGTGTAAACGCGCGTACCCGCATCCTGAAGATCTATCAGTAAAATATCAATGGGCTCAAACATCTCCTTTGAAGGAATACGTGTTTTGCCGTAAAGACTGAAAACCTGAACGCCTGTTGTATTGTCAATAATGTTTTCAGACTCAATCATATTATCCTGCTTCTCAGAAAAAAAACCATGCTGAGGAGAATAAAGAGCCGAAAGCTTTCCGGGAAACTTTTCATTTATCAATTGCCGGGCATGAACAAAATTTCTGTTAACGGAAGCAGGATTGCATAAAAGCCCGAGGCGCTTGCCTTGGATATAAGACGGTGGCGATTTTATAAAATTTTCAAGTCCGCTGAAAACGGTGGCCATCTTGCAAAAAAATCTCCTTAAATTATTTGCTGCTCCATATTTTTTTGAGATCTTCGGAATACTGATACCGGATTCCATTTTCATTTAAAATTTCTTCGGTGGCCGCCTCAATCTCAGAACGCCTGAAAACAAGACTTTCACTTCTTAAGTTTGCAAATTTAAAAACAACAAATTCTTTCCGGTTATCCCTGAGTGTCTTAACAAGATGAATCAGGTTCTTAACAGGCACATCATTTATACAACTGACTACTCCAAACGGACCTTTTGTATCATAGCCTTTTGTGATCTTGTGTGAAAACATTGGAGAAAAAACAGCGACAAGTGCTTCATCCTTAAAGGAGATATTATCCGACATGCGTGTTATAACAGGGCTGCCTATAGCAGCCAGCAAAAGCGCTATTTTATCGGTTTTCAGTAATTGCTGAACGTAAAATTGATCTAATTCAACAAAAACCAGCGGACCGTAAATAAAATATCTTGGATAGTTAAAGCCTTGAAACCTGATTAGTTTTTGAGATTCAACGCTAACAGGTATATTCAGTTTTAACTGCTTATTGTTTCTGATAATGGTAAGCGGAACTTTTCCTTCTTTAGCTATTCTGGGAACAAGATAAGTAGCAGGAAGCCTTAAATCGTCGTTAACCCTTACGCTGCCTTCATTGTCAATAGGATAATCACCAATATGAGTTATGATATCCCATGGTTTAAGCAAAAAATCAGGGTCTATGTTTTTCACATCCTGAACCACCATTCCGGTCGTCTCCTCCGGGATCTTGAGAGAGCTCCGTAGCGCATCATTTTCAGGCGTTTGAACCTGGATACCACTGATCATGGGTTGGCCTTCATACTTGCCATCGGCGGCATCCTTTAAAAACATATTAATCTCTTCAACAGGAATAATAAACCCGATGTTCTCTGCCGCCATAATCTTGCTGCAAACAAGACCGATCAGCTTTTCCCCGGCTACTGCGGCCCCACCGCTGTTTCCGGGATTCAGCGCCGCATCGATCTGAATTAACAAACTGGGAACCCCATAAAAAACGGCTTGATATTCTATTCTGGAAACAATCCCTTCCGTAACGGATTGCTCAGAGCCACCCATGGGATATCCATATACCGAAACCGGATCTTTTGTTTTAGGCAGCTTGTCTGCAAAAGCCAGGTGTAGATTGTTTTTGAATAACTCCTTATTATTTATCTTAAGCAAAGCAAGATCAACTTCAGGTGATAACGCTATTACATCTGCCTCAATTTTATCTGCGGATTGATAAGGTTGAACATAAATCTGCTGCGCGAAAGCCACCACATGGGCATTTGTGAGTATTTTGCCGCCCTCGATAATTACGCCTGATCCTGAAATTTCACGCTGAGTCTGTTTGCTCCATGGCTTTATTATATCGGGCAGCCTTTGAGTAGCAAGTACTTTCACTACAGACTGAGAGATCCGGTCTTCGGCGCATATCATTGATGCGGCAGAAACTATATAAAAGACACATAAGAAAAGGATAATAGTTATTTTTATAGGACAATTTCCTGTTTCGCTATTTGAAACACTGTTGTTTTTTCTTCTATTAAACCTCATAAAAATCCTTCCATGCATCCTGATGATAATGCCGTTTATTTTCTCCTGTTACCGTAATTATGCTTCAATATCTCGATAATCCCCGGCAACATTGAAATAATAATTATGGCAAGTATAACAAGGCTGAAATTTTTCTTAACTATAGGTAGATTCCCGAAATAATATCCGGCAAACACACAAATTGCTACCCAGCCGATGCCGCCGATGACATTATAACCTATAAACCTCCAATAGTTCATCTTGCCTATACCGGCAACAAAGGGGGCAAAGGTTCTGATAATGGGTACAAACCTCGCTATGATGATCGTTTTTCCACCATGTTTCTCATAAAATTGATGGGTGCGGTCAAGATACTCTCTGTTTAAGAAACGCACATTCTCACCATGAAAAGTCTTCGGTCCCAGATAGCAGCCTATCCGGTAGTTTGCCGTATCTCCGGCAACGGCAGCGATTGAAAGAAGTACAAAGAGCCAAAACACATCAAGCGAGCCTATTGCTGCAAATGTTCCGGCAGCAAACAGAAGTGAGTCCCCCGGCAAAATAGGAGCCACGACCAAACCTGTTTCGCAGAAAATTATCAGAAATAGAATAAGATATGTCCATAGGCCATAATCCTTTACAATAGCACCGAGATGCACATCAATATGTATTATAAATTCAACTATATACTTAAGCCACTCCATGCAGGTTCCTCCGTAATAAATCATCTCGAATTGGAGATCTGATTCATCCTCTCAAAAAACTCTATAGTCAAATGCTTTGTACTATAAAAAAACCGGTGACAACCTATCACAGTATACCAAAATTCACCACTTGTTTTTTCATCCTCATTTATATACAATAAAGAAGCGCATATATAACAAAAGGAGAGTTTATGTACGATATAATCATTGTCGGTGCAGGCCCTTCCGGGCTTACCGCAGCGGTGTATGCGGCAAGAAAACAACTAAAGACTCTTCTTGTAAGCAAAGATATCGGCGGGCAGATGAACTGGACCATGGGAATAGAGAATTACATGGGTTACCGGTTTATAGAAGGCCCTGAATTGATGTTGAAATTTGAGCAACGGGTCAAGCAGTTTCCCATTGATACGCTTATAGGCGAAGGTATTAATGCTATCGGAAGAATCGACAACGGTTTTGAAATCCATACTGATGACGGGGCGGTTAATCAAGGGCGATCCATGATTATTTCAACAGGGAAAAAACCCCGCCCGCTGAATGTTCCGGGAGAAAAAGAATTAATGGGACGTGGAGTAAGTTACTGCTCAACCTGTGACGGCCCCTTCTTCCGCAATCTCAAAGTAGCAGTTATCGGTGGTGGCAATTCCGCCCTTGAGGCTGCAGATGATCTGATGAAAACATCAGCACATATTTATCTGATATCGATTACACCTCTTACAGCAGATCCGGTACTGATAAACAAGGTCAAAGCATCCGAAAAGGTAACTATCCTGACTGAATATGAAACATTGGAAATCAAGGGCAAAGATTCAACCAAAGGAATTAAAGTTAAAGATACAAAAAGCAATGAAATAAAAGAGTTCGATGTTGAAGGAGTGTTTGTCGAAATTGGTCTTATACCAAACTCGGATGTTGTGAAAGATATTGTCACACTCAATGAATCCGGTGAAATAATGATAAACAATGCCAATGAAACCGGAGTGAAAGGACTCTACGCGGCAGGTGATGTAACAAACATACCGGAAAAACAGATAGTTATAGCAGCAGGTGAAGGAGCAAAAGCAGCACTCCAGGCGCATAAATATCTTCAATATCCTGCCAGATAGCAAAAACTGTTTGTTATACTGTGAGCTGCATTCCGATAAAGATAAATGTAAAAATGCAGCTCGTAAGTTCTTAAGCTCATAAGTAAAAGATCGTACAACGGACTTCCATATTTAACTCAAATTTTTCAATAAGTTTACTATGGTCTATCTTTCCTCTCCGCTTTTGTACTTTTTGGTTATATTTACGGTTGTTAGTTAGTGTCCCTCCAGAAATAGCAAGACGGCAAAGTAGTTTTCCCGTGCGTATATGTAATGCTCCGGGGACAAAACCGAAAATGCTTGCACCGATCGTCGATGCCAAGGTTAATGATTCCATCCAGCTTAGAACCAGGATTGTTCCGTTATGGCAGCATGCGTTTTCCCCGATGCTGATCAGCAAGGAGTTCAGCACCTGGCTGAAACTGACCCCGGAAAAGATCGTCATGAGTCCGCTGCTGACTGCTAACAATCGCGTACTGTTGTCAGTCGGCGTCATCACCGGAGCTGCTATAACCGTCGGACCCAAACCTGCTGCTGCACCGGTGAAGGCTTTGCCACCGGTGCAGCAGCTCCCGGTCTTCGACAAACGGTTTCATATCCAGCTTGCCACCGAAATCGTCTTTGCCGACCTGGTAACGGCACTCAACCCGGTGCTGCTCAACAAAACTTTCGGTGATGACCGGAAAATTACCGTAAATAGTTTTAACCTGAAAGGAGAGGACGGCAGACTGGCTATTGACTTGATCGTTACCGGTGATTTCAATGGCGAGATAATAATTCTGGCGAAGCCGGTGTATAACCCGCAGAGTAATTCACTCACGTTCGAAAATGTCGATTTTGATACACACACGGAACGCAGGATGGATGATAAGCGCCGGAAGCTGGCTGTTTAGCAGTACCATTCGAAATACAATCAAGACGAAACTTGATTCCGCCGTCCTGGATCAGCTGGAGAAAGCCCGTGCTAAGGCATGCACGGCGTTGTCCTCTGTGCACGTTGCCGACCATCTTAATCTGACCGGTGCCGTCACGTCATTGTCGCTTGGAGAGGCAACGGTGCTGAATGATCGGCTCTCGGTTGAAGTCATTGCCCAGGGAGAGACAAGCGTCAGCCTCAAATAACGCAGGTTTGGTGGAGGAGTTGAAGCAAATTGCGGGTTTGAAGATGCACATGATACAATCAAAATCCGATAGGTGTGTATACCTTGCTCTTTCAATTCAGATACGATTCTACCACGATCGGGCAAGGCATAACGATCTGATACCTTTTCTTTTATTTTTCTTAGGATTTTGTGAGGCATTGCCAGGGCTTTCAATCGCTATATAGTCAATGATTTGTTTCAAGTCATTTTGCGCTGCGGCAGCCCATACAACTTGATAATTATTGCTCATTTATGGATTTTCATTCAGGCCATTTTCAATTTCATTAAAAACACCTTCCTGTGACTTGATTCGCCCCTCTCTAATATCGGCCTCACCCTCAGAAAGAAGTTTCAAAATGCCGATGGCATTGCGCATATTTTCATAACTTTATTGAATCTTCGTGTATAACTGGTCCCAAACCATTACATTGCCTTGGATTAATTAGTATTTATTGTCTTTAGCAAAATGTGATAATGACTGTCCATCAATACATAGGCGAATATTTCAATATCGAACCAATCGGAAAGCTGATCAATAAATGATAAAAACAAATTCTTATCATCATCTGACAGAAAAATATCCCGCCGTCCATTGCCTCGCCTTTCTTTCCTTGTAATATGTTTGCGCAATTGTTTCTTGTGTATCTGCTTTCTAACTTTGTCATGCTCTCAAGTCTTTCACTTATATCTATATAGAAGCATTTCAGCAATACTTGAAATAACGGGATCGTTCTCATTCACTATTCTTTTAAGTACTTCCCGGGCATAATCATTTCGAAAAGCTCCTATTGCTCTTACCGCCTGTAAAACGATAGCTCTATCTTCTGATATAAGTCAATGCCGTTGAATTAAGCTGGTTGCCGATAAGCCGGGTTAAACTTTTTATTTCGCTTTTTGAAAATTCGTTTATTACTTCTACCAGGCCGGATTGCATCGACACATTTGAGAATGAGCGCCTGTAGATCCTCAATAAT
>NZ_JBAMMY010000025.1:0-45207 GCF_051233685.1 Desulfobacterium sp. N47 | reverse complement strand
TAGCTACTTTTGCCTTAAATGCTGCTCCATGATTTCTTCTTAATGTCTTCATTTACCTGCTGCTCCTTTCTGTAATTGTAAGTCAATTTAGAGCAGCTTTACCACTTAAGCAACTGTGCAGTTTTTCCGGGCCACCGCTGTATCAAGATAGATTTAGGATAAAAATAATTGATATAAATATCTGGCTCACCACCATATGAGTTAATGATGTTTTAAAATTCAATTCGGTTCTTCTGCTTGTAAACGTCTTCATCCGGATGCAAAAGAATTAAGAAACTCTATTATCCCCTCAATTGGTATCGGCAACTCTAATGCGGATGATGCTTTGCCAAAAAATCTTCTGCATATTTAGTGGTATCTCTATAAGTCAGATACGGCGACTTGAAGGTCATCTCAATCCCGCTTTTATAGTTTCCAGAAGTTTCTGAATTTTTTCCTTCTCAATGCCATCTTTTCTTATAGATCTGAAAAACACCGGGACAGATGCAAGCAATTTCTTGTCAGAAATAATATCAGCAGGAATTTTACCTGCGCTAATGGTAGCTAAATCACAAAATTCAAGCCAATCGAGCCTTCCTTTATCCCAAGCGTATTGGCATATTACATCCTTTTATCGTTTTATCCGATTGTTCTTTTGAGTATTCCAAGTAACTTATCCGGATCAAAAGGCTTGGGAAGACAGGCGGCGGCATTTTTTATTGAAAGGTGGCAACCTGCAAGTCCGCTTATAATTATAATAGGTCACCAACTCTTTTTGTATGCAATACTTAATAATCAATAGCATACAACAGCAAAATAATAAACGATATAATTGATCCGGATATAACTTCATGAAAGCATGAAATCCGCCCTTTTGTGTAAGAAGAGACTAAAAGATTGGAAACGATTATGGAAGTTATCGAACTTGATTAAAACCGTATCAGGAGGTTTCAACATGTCTGGTGGCGTTGATGCCATATCGCTTCATCCGGTTATAGATGGTGACCCGGGAAACCCCCAGCAGGTCTGCGGCTTTGGATTGGTTGCTGCCGGTTTTTTTAAGTGCTTCAATAAGTTCCTGCTTTTCAATTTCCCGCATGTTGAAAGAGGTCCGTCTGGGTTCGGGTCTGTCAGGTCCCTTTTCCCGATAAATGGCCGGTGGCAGATGGCCTGGTAGAATCAGCTCGTCGTGGCAGGCCACAAAAGCGTATTCAAATGCACTTTTCAGCTCCCGGACATTGCCCGGCCAGTCATAGTACATCAGGGCATCCATTGCCTGTTTGCTGATTCCTTTGATATTCTTGTCGCTTTTCAACCGGATTTTCTGAAAAAATGTTTCAGCCAGAAGGGGAATGTCTTCCATACGATCGCGTAAGGGAGGCAGATGAATCGGAATTACATTAATGCGAAAAAAGAAATCCTTTCGGAATTTGCCCAGTTCCACCAGCTTTGGCAAATCCCAGTTGGTCGCTGAAATGATTCGTACATCTACGGGAATCGGGACGTTAGTACCCACCCGTTCAACGCTTTTCTCCTCCAGCACGCGCAGCAGTTTGATCTGGGTTATCAACGGCAGATCTCCGATCTCATCCAGAAAAATATCCCCTCCGGATGCGGTTTCAAACCGGCCGACACGATCCCGGATTGCCCCCGTATAAGCGCCTCGAACATGCCCGAACAGTTCACTTTCCAGAAGGGAATCTGTCAGGCTGGCACAGTTGACCTTGACAAACGGGCCATTGCGGCGCTCTCCGATTTCATGGATGGCCTGTGCTACCAGCTCTTTCCCGACACCGCTTTCTCCGTAAACAATAACCGGCGCATCCGAGAACGCCGCGTTTTCGATCATATCAAATAACTGGCGCATAGCCGGACTGACTCCGATAATGCCGTGAAATCCATCCCGGGATCGTAATTCCTGGCGGAATGCCTCAATCTGGATATCTTTTTCAATTAAATCGGAAATATCTGTGAGTGTGCCCACAGCTCCGATCACGCTTCCGGAGCTGTCTTTCAAAAGCGATGCATTCTGCACCACATGAATAATCCGTCCGTCTCTGGCGCGGATGGTGCATTTACGCGTGTTCAGCTCTCCAAAACGAAATAAATCACACCATGGTTCGTCCGCAGAATAATTTTGCCCCTTGCATCCGTTGCATTCCAAAATGCCGCACTCCCTGCCAAGCAGCTCATCCTGATTGTAGCCTGTCATTTTTTCGAAGGCACGGTTTACAGATACAACGGCACCGCGGGTGCTGACGATCATAATACCATCTTGAATGGTGTTCACCACCGTTTTCCAATACCGGTCCAATTCCTGTTCAGACATAACTGTAAAACATCCTGTAAAGGTTTAACACATGTAAAGGATAAATTTTTTATCAGTTTAACAATTTCAGATCAAGCAGTTTATATGATTCACCTTGGTAATAATTCAGATAACCTAATGATATCAAGCAAAAACAGATAATAGCTAAAAAGTTTTTTGGAATGGTCCGAATCTTGCTCTAATCGCTGTAAAATAGGAGGAACTTCAGAGTGAAGGGACAAGTCGACTACATGCTGGATGTTCGAGGAATTATCTCCCCATTCTCTTTATTGAAGGTGTCTTTGGTATATCAGCAGATGAAACCCTGCCAGATCATGGAAATCACCGGATGTGATCCGGACATGCAGCGGGACCTGCTTCGAATATTGCCTGATGCATCCTACGAAGTTATTTGCAGGGAACATCAAACAACAGACATGGAAAACATGAAAGTACGTTTGGAAAAAAGAAATCCGACAGATGTCAAGTCGTTGAAAAGGAAATTGTAATGGCGATAGAATCAATACGAATTACAAGCGGGAAGAAAAGCCGGTTTTTAGACCTGGTCGAAGAACTGCTGCCGGAAGGCGGTAATCTGAATTTATGCTTAACTTGCGGGGCCTGTTCATCCGGTTGTCCGGCAACAGGACTTGATGGGATGGATCCCAGAAAATTCCTGCGCATGGCAGCGTTCGGTTTGGATGAGGAAATAGCAAAATCCGATTGGCCCTGGATGTGTACGATGTGCCAGCGGTGTATCTATGTCTGCCCGATGAAGATAGATATTCCGCAACTCATATACAATGCCCGCGGCTTAAGGCCCAGGGATCAGCGACCTAAAGGCATTTTGGGATCATGTGACATGGCGCTTCGAAACGAGAGTGGCAGCGCAATGGGAACATCACCTGACGATTTTATCTTCGTAGTGCAGGATGTACTGGAGGAATTCAGGGAAACTCAGCCTGAATTTGCCGATATGGAAGCACCGATAGATAAAGAAGTCGCCGAATTCTTTTTGAACCAGAATTCCAGGGAGCCGGTGACGGAGCCTAATGAATTGGTCCCGCTGTGGAAAATACTGCACCTGGCCGGGGCGGATTGGACCTATGGCAGTCATGGCTGGGCCGGAGAAAATTACTGCATGTTTCTGGCTGACAATGATTCATGGGAAAAAGTTACTCGAACCACGGTGAATCAGGCCAATAAACTGGGGTGTAAAACATTTCTCAATACGGAGTGAGGGCATGTTACATTCTCAGTCCGGGCCGGACTGAAAAAATTCAACCTTGAGCACAATTTTGAAGTAAAGAACATTTATGAATATTATGCCAAATGGATTCGTGAGGGGAAGCTGAAGGTCAATTCCGACTGGAACAAAGATCTGAAAATAAAATTTACGGTCCAGGATCCCTGTCAGATTGTTCGAAAGAGTTATGGCGATCCCATAGCTGAGGATCTGAGGTTTGTAGTCAAGTCCATTGTCGGAGAGGAAAATTTTATCGATATGCAGCCCAACAGATCCAATAACTACTGCTGTGGCGGCGGCGGCGGATTTCTGCAGTCCGGATTTAAGGAACAACGTCTGGAGTATGGAAAATTGAAAGATCAGCAGATTAAAGCAACAGGCGCGGATTACTGTATTGCCGGGTGTCACAACTGCCATGCCCAGATTCACGAATTGAGCGAACATTATGGCGGACACTATCCGGTCGTCCACCTCTGGACCATCATCTGCCTTTCTCTGGGGATACTCGGACCAAACGAACGGGAATACCTGGGAGATGATCTTAAAGAAGTGAATGTATTCCATCCGGAGACGGCCGAATAACAAGAAAGGGGAAAACATGAGTATTCAAAAACGATTAAAAAATGGAGAATTCGTCGTTCTGGCGGAAATGAACACACCGAAAGGCGTTGACATTTCGCGGTTTATTACTGACGCCAAGCGCATTAAGGGGCGTATTGACAGCATTGTTATCCCTGACATGGACAACGGCGTGATGCGAATGAGCGCACTTGCCGGCGCTGTTCTGATTCAGCAGCAGGGAATAGAGGCAATCATACATATCTATGGACGGGACCGAAACCGGATGGCACTTCAGGGCGATTTGCTGGCCGCCCATATTCTTGGTATCCGGAATCTCATCGTGGTCCAGGGAGATGACATGGCTAATAGCGACCATCGGACGGCGATTCCGGTTGACGATCTTGATGAGCTGGGTTTGCTCGCCGCCATTCGGTCCCTTCAGGCCGGAAAAGACCTGGCAGGTTTTGATCTGGACGGACAGCCCGAATTTTATGCTGGCTGCCGGCTCGCACCATTTTCGGATGAAGCCTCAATGATCAGCGAACTGAATATGGCAAAGGATAAAATTGCCGCAGGCGCGGAATTTATCATAACACCGCCGGTGTTTGACATAAATCAGTTTCAGAAATTCATGCAGAAAGCCTCATATCTGGGTGTACCGGTGATTCCCACGGTCTTTTTGATCAAATCGGTGGCGGTTGCCAGGTATATCGCAACTAATGAACCTGGTGCGCATATTTCCGAAGAGATCATCCGACGCATTCGAAAATCGCCGGACCGTGAAATGGAAGGCGTCAAAATCGCCGGAGAAACCATTGCCCAGCTACGCAAAATGGCGCAGGGCATTCTTATTCAGGCCATGGGATGGGAACACCGCCTGTCAGCCATTCTGGATGCGGCAGGTATTTGACATGCAACCCTCAAAAAAGAAAAAGAGAAATATGAAAAAAACAGACCCAATTCAAAGTATTGACAGGGTTCTGGTAATCGGCGGCGGGGTCGGGGGCATTCGCACTGCGCTGGATCTGGCTGAAGCCCGGAAAAATGTAGTTCTGATCGATAAGGCAAATGCTATCGGAGGACTGATGACGCTTCTGGACCGGACTTTTCCGACCAATAACTGCGACCTTTGCACCCTCTCTCCGACTCTGTCGGAGAGCAGTCGAAACCAGTATATTCAATTGATGACCCTGACAAAAATCGTAAGCCTGGACGGTGAGCCCGGAAATTTTACCGCGACACTGGTAACATCTCCCCGTCATATCGACATGGATAGATGCACAGCCTGCGGGCAGTGCCGCAAGCAGTTTCCGGAATGTGTGGATTTCAATCCGGGCCTTGATCATCGGGCGCCAACCTGTATGCGCTATCCCCAGGCCACTCCCCAGGCATTTTCTATTAACATGAGCCGTTGTTCCAATCCTCAGGCACTTATTGCATGCTGTCCGGCAGGCGCCATTCTTGCTGATGATCCGGAACGTGAAGTCAGGCTCCGGGTGGCGTCAGTAGTGCTTGCGCAGGGCGCAGAAATATTTGATCCGTCCGGAATAGACAGTTTCAGTTATGGCCATGATCCCGATGTAGTGACAAGCCTGGAATACGAACGCATTCTGTCGGCTTCCGGGCCTACCCAGGGCAAACTGCTCTGTCCTTCCGACGGCCGGATTCCTGCTAAAATCGCCTGGATTCAGTGTGTGGGATCCCGCGGGCTTCAAAAAGGCGCCGTGTCCTATTGCTCAGGAGTTTGCTGCATGTTTGCACTCAAAGAAGCCATGGTGACCAAAGAGCGCTTTGAGGACAGTATTGATACTGCGATATTTTATATGGACATCCGAACTTTCGGCAAGGACTATGAACGCTATTATGACCGCAGCCGTAACACGTCCGGTGTGCGGTTTGTCCGAAGCCGTCCGCACAGCGTATTCCGAAAAACCGGACAGGATCAGCTCAGTATCACCTTTGCGACTGAGGATTCCAGCACACTGAAGGAAGAGTTGTTTGATATGGTGGTTCTGTCTACCGGCTTCCGGATAACAGATGACCTCCGCCAGACTGCCACTTGCCTTGGAATCGAGCTGAATGCACACGGATTTGCGCAAACCGGCGGTTTCGATCCGGTCGTCACATCCCGAAGCGGCGTTTATGTCTGTGGCATGTTTGAAGGTCCCAAGGATATTCCTGAAACCATGATTCAGGCCAGCGCCGCAGCCTGCATGGCCGCAACTCATGTTCCGGCAGCAGCGGCGATCTCCGGGGGCGACAACGAATTTATTTCCGAAAGAGACGTAACCGAAGAAGATCCCCGGGTAGGAGTGTTTATCTGCGACTGCGGAGAAAATATCGGCGGCGTGATCGATGTTTCCGAACTGGGGGCATTTGCCGCAAAGCTTCCGGGAGTTGCCATTGCAGAGGGTGTGGGACACGGTTGCAGCCGTGAATCCATGAAGCATATCGAGGAGGCGATTGTCAGATACAAACTCAATCGGGTGGTAATCGGCGGATGTTCGCCCCGAACGCACGAAACGCGGTTTCAGGATTTGCTTCGGCGCAGCGGGCTGAATAAATACCTGCTGGAAATCACCAACCTTCGGGATCAGGATACATGGGTTCATAAGGATAAGCCAAAAGAAGCCACCGCCAAGGCCAGGCAGTTGATATGGGCATCGGTTCAGTCGGTGAAAAAAGCCAGGGCCCTTGCGGATAACCGCTTGCCAATCAACAGGGATATTCTGGTCGTGGGCGGAGGAGTGGCGGGCATGAGCGCATCGTTGAGATTGGCCGATCAAGGATTTAAGGTTTTTCTGGCGGAGCGGCATTCCATGCTTGGAGGCGTAGCCAATCTTGTACGAAAAACCCTGGACGGCAAAGATGTTCAGCTATTTGTTCATGATCTGATTCAAAAAACCTTGTCCCATCCCAATATTCAGGTGATACTTAATGCCTTTATCGTTGATCACAGCGGCATGCCGGGTATGTTTAAAACCGGAATGCAGGTCGGAGCACGGATGTTTTACCGGCAGATCAGCCATGGCATAACGATTCTGGCAACAGGTGCGCTGCCCAACCGTCCTGAAGGATATTTGCTCGGCCGGCATGCGGCAGTAATGACCCAGCTGGATGCTGATGCGCTGCTGGAGGACATACCTGCCAAGGTGTCCAACTGGAACAATGTGGTTATGATTCAGTGCGTGGGCTCACGACAGCCGGATAACCCCAACTGCTCCAGGATCTGCTGCCAGACGGCTATCAAAAATGCTCTCAGGATTCTGGATATCAATCCCGAAGCACGTATTTTTATCCTGTACCGGGATATACGGACATATGGATTTCAGGAAGACTATTATCAGACCGCCAGGGAGCGTGGCGTTATCTTTGTCCGGTATGAAGCAGCCCAACCTCCCGAAGTCAGAGAAGCGGAAAAACTTGTGGAAGTCGCCTTTACCGACCCGATTTTGGGGCGCCGTATTGAGGTGACTGCTGACGTATTGCTGCTGAGCACCGGTTTTATCAGTGATGATGAATCCGGCGAAGATCTGGCGGCCATTTTTAAAATCCCCCGAACTCCGGATGGGTATTTTCTGGAAGATCATATCAAGCTGCGGCCCGTTGATTTTTCCAAGCCCGGATTTTTCATGGCCGGAACTGCGCATTCTCCACGATCTATCAGGGAAAGTATTGCCCAGGCTGAGGCTTCGGCTGCCAGAGCCCGGACACTTCTCAGCCGTGACAGTATAAACCTTGGAGCAGCGATTGCCCGGGTCGATTCAAAAAAATGCGCGGCTTGTCTGATTTGTGTCCGGGTCTGTCCCTTCGGGGTTCCGTTTATCAATGCGGACGGCTATTCGGAAATCGACCCGTCCAAATGTCACGGCTGCGGCGTGTGCGCCTCAGAATGTCCGGCTAAGGCCATTCAGTTGATGCAGTTTGAAGATGACCAGATTTTGGCGAAGTTAAGCGGATTACTGGAAAGGATGGTGGCGTAATGGAAAAATTTGAACCGGTCGTTGTCGCATTTTGCTGTCATTATTGCGCCTATACTGCCGCGGACATGGCCGGAAGCCTGCGGCTATGTTATCCGGCCAATGTTAAAATCGTCCGCGTTCCCTGCTCCGGAAAAGTAGATACGATCCATATTTTGAAAGCATTTGAAGGCGGCGCTGATGGTGTCTATGTGGCAGGATGCATGGAAGGAGACTGCCATTTTAAAAACGGTAATGTACGGGCAGCCAAACGGGTGAGATATATCCAAAAATTGCTGGACGATATCGGTATCGGCGGCCAAAGGCTGGAAATGGTCAATTTGTCCGCCGGTATGGGGGAGCGTTTTGCCGAAATTGCCCGGCAAATCACTGAAAAAATCCGGAAGTTGGGACCCAACCCAATCCGAAATTTGACCGGGCCGTTGTCCGAAGCCGCGGTCCAGATATCAAAGGAGTTACAATTACAATGATTACAGCGGAACGTAAACCCCTGGAGGAAATCATTGAATATATCCGGCCATTTCAGAAAATTCTGCTGGTCGGGTGCAACGAGTGCGTGACGGTCTGCTCTGCCGGCGGCCGCAAGGAAGTCGGCATACTGTCCTCATTGTTGCAGATGTCATTTCTTAAGCAGGGGAAAAACATACAGATTCGGGAGCACACCCTGGAACGTCAGTGCGATCCGGAATACATTGAAGAGCTGACATCCATGATAGACGGTGTGGATGCCGTTCTGTCCATGGCCTGTGGATGCGGGGTGCAAGAGATAAGCCGCAGGTTTAAGGATAAACCGGTTTTTCCCGCAATCAACACAAAATTTATGGGCGCATCGGAACGGCAGGGCGTGTGGGCCGAGCGATGTCAGGGATGTGGTGACTGTCTGCTTGGCATTACCGGAGGCATCTGTCCGATCAGCCGGTGTTCCAAACAGTTGATGAACGGTCCCTGCGGCGGTTCCACGGCCGGGAAATGTGAAATCAGCCCGGACGTTGACTGTGCCTGGCAGTTGATCTGGGATCGGCTTAAGGCGCTGGGATTGGAAGACCGGTATGAACGGATCATCCCGGCCAAGGATTGGAGACCTGGACGGGGCGCCGGCCCCCGCAAAATTATCAGAGAGGATTTGGCAGAATGAAAACCGAAAGCGTACTCGAAAAAGTGTTAAAATCCGGCAATCTTGCTGTAACATCAGAATGCGGTCCGCCGCGTGGCGCCGTGCCGGAAAAGGTCCGCCAGAAAGCCGAACTATTGAGGGGATATGTCGATGCGGTCAATGTCACAGATAATCAGACCGCCATGGTTCGCATGTCCAGCTTTGCTGCCGGTGTTATTTTGCGGCAGATGGGCCTTCACCCGATTCTTCAGATGGTTACCCGGGATCGAAACCGGCTGGCCATGCAGTCCGATATCATCGGAGCTTATTCCCATGACATTAATACAATGATCTGCCTTTCCGGCGATCATCCGAAATTTGGCGATCATCCCATGGCCGCCAGCGTTCATGACATTGATTCCATCCAGTTTGTCCAGATGGTGAAAAAAATGCGGGATGAAGGAAAATTCCAGGGCGGGGCGGATATTGAAAATACGCCCAAAATGTTCATTGGCGCTGCTGCTAACCCTTTTGCAGACCCCTTTGAACTCCGGGTTGCCCGTCTGGCCAAAAAAGTGGCTGCCGGTGCAGATTTTATTCAAACCCAGTGTATCTATAATCTGGACAAGTTTGAAAAATGGATGGAAGGGGTCAGAAACCGGGGCCTACACGAAAAAACTTATATTTTAGCCGGTGTTACGCCTATCAAAACTGTGGGTATGGCCCGGTATATGAAAAATAAGGTGCCCGGCATGGATGTTCCACAGGAAGTGGTGGACCGCATGGCCGGTGTTCCCAAGGAAAAGCAGGCTGAAGAAGGCATTAAAATCTGTGTGGAGACTATCGAACGACTCAAACAGGTTAAGGGCGTTGCCGGATTTCATATCATGGCCATCGAATGGGAACATAAAGTGGCTGAAATCGTTGAACGGGCCGGGCTTTATCCCCGCCCGGATATTGGGATTTAAAAAATATATGAACTGAAACAGAGTTATGGATAATTGGAAAACATATCTTTTAAATACTGTTTAATGTCAGATTATAAAACGGAGATAAAAACATGAGTGACAAAAAACTTATTCTTGTAGTGGACGATGATCCGGATCTGGTTGAATCCGTGGCTATGAAGCTGGAAAGTGAAAATTTCAGGGTGGCGAAAGCCTATGACGGTGTGGAAGCAATGGATCAGATAAAAAAAGAACGGCCGGCTTTAATCATTCTCGATGTCATGATGCCGAGAAAAACCGGTTATCAGCTTTGCGATGAGCTGAAGAAATCCGAAGAAACCAAAGGCATTGTCATCCTTCTGCTTACCGCAGTTGCCGAGGCTGTGACTTCCACCAGCTATACCCACTGGGAAGGTAAAAGCACACTGGCTGATGACTATATCCCAAAACCGGTCGATATGGAAAAGCTGATGGAAATTGTCAGGGATTACCTCTCTTAAGCAATGAATCCGACTCTATCGAAATTGCCCATTGGCGGCCTTAAACTGAGTTCGGAGCTGGTTCAGATCCGACTGCTTCCGAACTCGGGTTTTTCCGCCAATGAAATGTTCAGCCTTCTGGCGGACCGGCGAATCAATATGACTATGGTGTCCATAGATGCCACAGACAACGAAATGACAGGCATATGCTATATCTTTGAAGAAGACCGTACTACGGCCGAACGGGCACTTTTGCCGCTTGCAGCCGCCATCGAGTTACTCTCGCCGGTTGGTGCGATAACAATTTTCCCGCACCGGTTCAGGCTTTTTCTCATCGAAAACATCTTATCCGCCATGGGCAAAGATGGCTTGCCTGTTTACGGTATTGCATCCTCCAATTCGGCCTTGACCATCACCACCGATTATCACCGGCTTGACGATGCCGTTTCTGCAGTTTGCCGCATAGTATCGCTTCCGGAAAACCATGCGCCGTTTCGGCCTGAATTCAGGATAAAACAGTTCTGATGGAAACATTTGCCGTTTATTGGGAACCCATTATAAAGACTTACGACATCACCGAACGCACCGGGCTGAGTTTAATCTCTTTGGATTTGCAGTTCAGCCGGATCTGTGGCGGGGGTCACTGGCTGACCGGAATAACATCCCGGTTCGACGGTTCACTGATATTGATTTTTTCAAGGCCGGCATTGCCGTCAGGTCTTCGTCTTCATCTGCTTTTTGATAGATCCCCGGAAAAGGTTGAGAGGGTTGATTCTGTTGAAAATAAAACACAGTTTGTTCAATCCATGGATTTCAATCCTGCTGCTTTCGAAGATGTCTGTTCGGATCTGAGAGTTGACAAGCAGGTGGAACTGGTTTACTTTCAAGGCCCGCATTACGGTGACCGCTACGGCATTGTGAATGCGGCAATGACAGCTCTGGCTGAACGCAAAGTGCCGCTTATAGCCGCTGTCTGCACCGGGGCATCGGTATATCTTATCACCCCCGCAGGAAAGGCACACGAAGCCAAAAACACCCTCGGACAAGCGTTCAGCACACCCGAAACCGGCAAAAGTGAACGCAAAAAATGAATTTAAAACTGCCACAGGAACTTGACTGGAGACCACGGGTCTTTGACTCACTGTCTTTCCCTACCCTGATTATGGACTGTAACGGCACTGTTGTATCCGTCAATCAGAAACTGCTTGAAAAATATCATATTTTAAAATCCCGGGTCATTGGAAAATCCTGCCGGGAAATTTTTCGCAATTTATTTGATGATCCTGATCTTCCTTGCCACCAGGAAACGTGCCCCCTGAATAAAACCATTGCCGAAGGTGTGGGCCACTCCGTTTTGAGACAGATTGAGAGGCAAAATGGTAGCAAGTATTGGGAGGACCGGGTCTTTTCTCCCATTCTGGACGATGACGGAAATGTTATATATGTGATAGAGTCGATTCGGGATGTAACCCGGACCAAGGCGCTGGAAAATATTCTGCACGACATTCGGGTATTCATGAACCGGCTCGTTCAAAGCTCCGCCAGTGCGATATTGTCTGCGGACCGGTCCGGACGTATTCTGCTGATGAATGAAGCTGCTGAGGAACTGTTCGGCTATAACTTCGATCATACCGCAAATATCAGCGTCGTCGATTTGTACCCTCAGGGAGTAGCCCGGGAAATTATGAAGAAACTACGGGATGATGATTACGGGGGACGTGGAAAACTTCCGGCAACCCATGTCAACATCCTGACAGCCAGGGGAGAAACTGTTCCTGTGGAAATGACCGGGGCAATTATTTATGAAGGAGATAATACTGAAACAGCAACCATGGGGATTTACAATGATATCCGGGAACGACTGGCCCTGCAGGACGCCCAGTCCCAGTTGGATCAATCCGAAAAAATGGCGTCTCTGGGCAGGCTGGCCGCCGGGGTTGCGCATGAAATCAACAACCCTTTGACCGGCATTCTGATGTACGGCAACCTGATGAAGGAAAAAATGGAACCGGATCACCCGTTACAGACCAACATTACCTATATTCTGGAGGACGCGGAACGATGCCGGGAGATCGTGAAGAATCTTTTGGCCTACAGCCGTCAATCCGGTACATCGCAGGAACGTTTTTCAATGAATGTCATGGTAGAAGAAAGCCTTCGCCTGATTCGGGATCAAAGCCTGTTTATGAATCTCACTACAAAAAAAGAGCTTTCCGATGAGTGTATGATGGTTAAGGCAGACCGGAACAAAATGTGCCAGGTTGTAATAAATCTTGTAATGAATGCTATTGATGCCATGGACCCAAACGGAACTCTGACGCTGAAAACATACCGAAGTAACGATCAGAAAAGAGCATGCCTGGAGATAACGGATACCGGGTTCGGCATTCCGGATGAAGATCGTTTACGGATATTTGATCCGTTTTTTACGACCAAAGACCCCGGTAAGGGAACCGGTTTGGGACTGAGCACTGCGTATGGCATTATTAAAGACAACAAAGGTGATATCATCATCAAGGAAACCGGTCCTGAAGGAACCACCTTTCTGGTGGAGTTGCCGCTGGACACGGATTCGATAGAGTTAATGTCGATTGGATAAAAAGTATAAAACATAAGGATTGGAATGATAACTGAAGCTGTAGTTCAAACAAATTATACACCCGGAATCCTGGTTGTGGATGATGAGGTCAGAATCCGGGATGCATGCAGGCTGGTTCTGGAAGATTGCGGGTACGGAGTATGTGTGGCTGCTACCGGTGCAGAAGGTCTTGAATTGATTCGGGACCGGCATTTCGATATAATTCTTCTGGATCTGATGATGCCGGAGATGTCCGGCTTTGATGTATTGGCCAAGGTTAAGGCTTTACATCCCGACACCGTGATAATTGTAATTACCGGATATGCAACGCTGGAACACTCGCTTGATGCCATGAAAAAGGGGGCGTTTGATTTTATACCCAAACCTTTTACTCCGGAACATCTTCGCGCCACCATTGCCAAAGCCATCTATTATACCCAAACCCTTAGGGATATCGCTGACACCCGCTCAAGGCTTCGGACATTGGTAAACCGGATTTCGGATGGCGTTATGTGCACCAATCACGAGAATCGGGTTGTGTTGGCCAATCCGGCATTTTTACGTATGATCGGATGCTCTGCCGAATCGGTGATAGGGAGCAGTACGGACGAATTTATAAATATTGCAAGGATTCGTGAGATAATCAAAGAAACGCTTAATGTGAACGATTCCAGAGCATTGGAATTGACCGAAGAAATCCCGGTCAACAGGCATAGCCGGTCCGAAGAAATAATCCTGAATGTCCGTTGCACCCCATTCCGGGATCGCACCGGCAGAAATATAGGCGTCATTACAGTGCTGCACGACATCACCGCTCTCAAAAAAATGGACCGGATGAAATCGGAATTCGTGTCCACGGTGAGCCATGAGATTCGTAGCCCGATGAACTCGGTGCTGATGCAGATTCAGGTCATTTTAGACGGGCTGGCAGGGGAACTGACCGAAAAGCAGCGGGACATTCTGACGCGGGCTTACCGGAAAGTTGAAAATCTTGCACAAATGACAACTGAGCTGCTTGATCTGGCTCGGATCGAGTCCGGCCTGATCACCCTGGAGCGGGAGCCTGTTGCTATGGCCGATGTTATCCGGGATCAGGTTGCTTTTTACCTTCCCCTGGCTGCATCCGCATCCATCGGGATGGATATCGATATTTCCCAAGAGCTGCCTCCCGTACTGGCGAACCGCAGAAACATGGAAGAAGTTCTGTCCAACCTTATCACAAATGCGATTAAGTACAGCCCCGGCGGCGGCCGGATCACGGTTTCAGCATCTATTGCCAACGACTATCTGCATATTCGGGTAAAGGATACAGGCATGGGTATCAGCGCCGAAGATCAACACCGGATTTTTGAACGGTTTTACAGGGTAAAAGATAAAAAAACCAGGTATATTAACGGCACAGGTCTGGGCCTGGTAATCGTCAAAAGTATTTTGGAATCCCACCAGGGTCGTATCAAAATCGAAAGTCAGGAAGGAGAAGGAAGCACATTTTCCTTTTTTCTGCCGATTCTGACCGATTGATCTTTCTGGCATGGTCAATGATATCAGGTATGTTTTTCATAATAACAATCCCAGTGTCATTTGCTTAAGGCAAAACTTCCCTTTTTATTGTTTTTTTGATAATGGCTTATATTTCAGTTGTCAGCTTGCATATTGTTCGGCTTATTTTAAACAAATATTTTTAAGGAGTAGCGGAATATGAATAATGGGAAACACCTGCTGTGTCTGACCTGCATTTTGGCAGTTTCCATTGTTTTTATATACAGTACCCGGATCTATGGGTCGGGACGGGTTTCAAAGGCTTCGTCCTGTACAAAAGCGGACGTGATTCAAATCAATACAATTACTGCTTTTGGCAATATTGAAAAGCCAACAGTTGAATTTCTCCACGATGCTCACACCAAAGCACTGGCCAAAAAAAACAAAGATTGCACAGTCTGCCATTTGACCGAAAATGGCCGGATTTTCCCAAAATTTATGCGAATCAAGGAGACCGGCAGGGTAGAAGTGATGAATGTTTATCATAAAGGATGCATTTCCTGTCATGGAAAAATGAAAGTGGCAGGGGAGAAAGCCGGGCCGGTTGAATGCGATGGCTGTCACAGGGAAAACGCTATATGTTCTTCTTCTGCACAGCCTATGGGCTTTGATAAATCCCTTCATTTCCGTCATTCCAAAGCGGAAGAGAAAAAATGTGAACTTTGCCATCATGAATATGACGAAAAGTCAAAAAAGCTTTTTTATGCAAAGGGAAAAGAAGGAACCTGCCGGTATTGCCATAAGGCGGAAACAAAAGGCAGTATTATGCCAATGCGCCTGGCCTCACATATCGCGTGCATAAATTGCCATATTCAAAATATTTCCAAAAATATATCAACCGGTCCTGTTGGCTGTTTTGGGTGCCATGCTCGTGCGGCACAACAGAAAATTAAAAAAATATCTCCGGTTCCCCGAATGGATATGAAACAGCCTGACATTACTCTGATCAAAACTTCTCAAAAAAGTTTTGAAACCGAAACAGAAAACAAAAAGATGAATTACGTTCCTTTCGATCACAAGGCTCACGAGAATTATAATGATACCTGCCGGGTCTGCCATCATGACACCCTCAAGCCGTGCAATGAATGCCACAGCCTTACCGGGAAAAAGGAGGGGAAGGAAATTAATCTCTATGACGCCATGCATCGGGTTAATGCAGGCGAGAGTTGTACAGGTTGCCATGGCAGAAAGCTGAAACAGAAAAACTGTTCGGGCTGCCATGCTTTAATAAGCAAAACATGTGAGAAAGAAAACGGCTCATGCCTCAAGTGCCATATGATGACGGTAGCCGGAAAGAAGAAAATATTAAGCCCGGATGACGAGAAATTGTTGGCAGCAGCAATGCTTAAATCAAGAAATACCGCAACCGTTACTTATAATGAAAATGACGTTCCTGAGAAAGTTATTATAAAGAATCTTTCTGACAAGTATGAAGAAGTCGTCTTTCCGCATCGCAGGATTGTCAACGCCCTTGTAAATAATATCAAAGATAACAAGCTTGCCCAATATTTCCACAGCAAGGATGGAACAATTTGCCAGAGCTGCCATCATAACAGCCCCATATCCAAGAAGCCCCCGAACTGCGGAAATTGTCACGGCAAAGTGTTTGATCAAAAAAATCCTTTAAGACCAGGATTAAAGGGTGCATATCATTTGCAGTGTTTGGGATGCCATAAAGAGATGGGTATTAAAAAACCCGCCGGGTGTACCGATTGCCATAAAAAAATTGGATTAAAGTTAAAAAGATAAATAAAATGTTAGAGCCACTTTCAAAACGTTTCAGTTTGGTCAAGCTCAAGGCGGGCGATAATTTCAACCACAGGAATACATTTAGTATTTCGAGGATAGCGCTTACGCTTCACTAAAGTGCGAAATTTGAGCCCAACACAGAGATCGGCCAAAATGGGGCGTTTTGAAACTGGCTCGTAAGTTGAGGTGTTTAATATGTCAATATCACGAAGGAAGTTTCTGGGCTGGATCGGCGCAGCAGGTATGGGGTCTGCTGTGGGCAAATCTGCTCTTGCTTCCGGCAATAAACATTTTGAGGGCTATCCTGAAAGCTTCGGCGTGTTGCATGACATTACCCGCTGTGTCGGATGCCGGAGCTGCGAGGCGGCCTGCAATACGGTAAATGAGCTTCCCGTTCCCGATAAAGCATTTACTGATCTTGCCGTTTTGGATGAAAAAAGGAGAACAACGTCAAAGACATACACAGTTGTAAACAGGTATGATGTTCCGGGTAAAAAAGAGCCTGTATTCAGAAAGATCCAGTGTAATCATTGCCTTGAACCTGCCTGTGCATCCGCATGCTTTGTAAGGGCTTTCAAAAAAACGAAAACGGGTGCAGTTACCTACGATCCCAATGTATGCGTGGGATGCCGTTATTGCATGATAGCCTGCCCTTTTGAGATTCCGGCATATGAATACAATAAAGCGCTTGAGCCATGTGTAATGAAATGCACCATGTGCTACCCAAGAATAATCAATGGACAACTCCCCGGATGTGTCGAAGCCTGTCCGGTCGAAGCCCTGACCTTTGGCAAACGCGATGATTTGCTTAAGATAGCACGTGAGCGTATCCGTAATCACCCGGACAGATACATTAATCATATATATGGCGAAACTGAAATGGGCGGTACAAACTGGATGTATATTTCAGGCGTTGCCTTTTCGGATGTCGGAATGCGTGAAGATCTCGGGGTTACGCCTGCTCCCGAGTTGACGTCAGGAGCTCTTTCGGTTGTTCCTATCGTTGCCGGCTTATGGCCTGTTTTTTTGATGGGAATATATGCCATGACAAAACGCAAAGAGACTATTTCCCGGCAGGAGATTGAATCCGTCAAAGAAGCTGCCCGGTCTCGCACCAAGGAGGATATCTGATGTCCGGCAAAGCTGCTAATAATGCCAAAACATGGTTTACGCCTTTTAATGTTGTATCCGGCGCTATTATCATCATAGGCCTTGTAATCACAATCTTAAGGTTTACCCGCGGATTGGGAGCAGTCACCAATCTTTCCGATGATAACCCATGGGGGATATGGATTGGTTTTGATCTGCTTGTAGGTGTTGCCCTTGCCGCAGGAGGATATGTCACATCGGCGGCCGTGTACATTTTCGGAATGAAAAAATACCATTCCGCGGTAAGGCCGGCGGTGCTGACAGGATTTCTCGGTTATGCGCTCGTAGTTGTGGCTCTTAATTATGATGTGGGCAGGCCATGGCGCCTTCCATATCCATTTATCTACCAGGGAACAACTTCTTTTTTGTTTGAAGTTGCAGCATGTGTCGCTCTTTATCTGACGGTTTTGTTTCTTGAGTTTTTGCCTGCTCCGCTTGAATGGCTGGGTTTAAAAAAAGCAAGAGAACTTGCCGTAAAGCTGACTTTGGTGCTGACTGTACTAGGTGTTGTAATATCAACATTACATCAGTCGTCTCTTGGTGCAATTTTTCTTATTGCGCCTTCAAAGCTTCATCCTCTGTGGTATTCTCCCTATCTGCCGACCTTTTTTTTCATATCAAGCATTATAGCTGGTTTATCAATGGTTATATTTGAAAGCACTCTTTCCCATCATTATTTTGCGGACAAAATGGATGAGGTGCATCTTAGTGAAAATGAAGGCGTGACGCTGGGTTTTGCTAAAGCAGCGTCTTTGGTTCTTGCAGGTTATTTTATGATAAAGGTTATGGGGATAGCCGAAGGAAACAACTGGCACCTGCTTGGAACCTCATATGGACTCTGGTTTCTTGTCGAATTAATCGGGTTTGTTGCTTTACCGTCTTTTTTCTTTGCAGTTGGGGTTCGCAATAAAGATTTAACGCTTATTAAATGGACTGCAGCGTGGACGGTGCTTGGCATTGTTATAAACCGGCTTAATATTTGTCTTATAGCATTTAACTGGCAGCTTCCTTCCAGCCAGAGATATTTTCCGAACTGGATGGAAATAGCCATTTCTGTTTTTGTAGTAACCGTCGGCATTGTTGTTTTCAGATTTATCGTGACAAGGATGCCTGTTTTTTATGAACATCCGGAGTACAAGGACACGCACTAACAAAGGCTGGTATTTTATGGAAACTGTATTTTATACCTATCAGGATTTTTATACGCATACCAAAGGAGTTGCCTATCTTCTGATGATTGTTGCCCTGATTGGCATTGCTTTGTTCTGGAATTTTCTGACCGGAAGGGATGACGAAAATAAAAAAAAGAAACCATAAAGGGAATCTGACAAATGTTTTACAATATTGCGCTGTATATTTCTCTTGCAGTCTTTGGAATCGGTCTGATTTATAAAATTTGCGGATGGTTTCGTTACAGTATCGGCATCAATAGCCAAACCATTACGGCATCGGCAAGATTTACGACCGCTCTGAAAGGGCTGATTTCTGTCATATTCAGTCAAAAGATTTTAATACTGATCAGGGTTTTTGTCACAGATGTGCTTTTTCAGATGCGGATACTTAAAGAAGACAAGCTCCGATGGGTCATGCATATGCTTATTTTTACCGGTTTTATGTTTCTGCTGTTCACACATGCCCTTGATAGAATCATAAAAACCTCGCTTTTTGACAAGTATTATCTGGCGCTCAACCCCTATTTGCTTTTTTTCGGATTTATGGTGATTTCAGGCGTAGCAATTGCTTTATACCGACGTTTTGTTTTGAAAGTGCCCCGCCTTAAAACAAATGGCATGGATTACTATATCATCATTATATTGGCGATCATTATAGTTACCGGCATTGCAATGGAATCCACCAAACTGACATCGTATAATTACTATCAGAATATCTGGTATGTACATATCCTTGCATGTTTTTTTGGGCTTGCGTATCTGCCGTTTAGCAAGATGTTCCATATATTTACTACGCCGTTAAGCCTGCTGGCGAATGCCGTCATGGATAATAATTCCGATCCGGCAAATATCATGACCCGCCAGGTAATGGAACTGGATGCCTGCACGCATTGCGGAACATGCAGTTACCGGTGTTCAGTTGCAGTTGCTTTTGACAGCATAGGCAATGAAAATATCCTGCCTTCGGAAAGAATGGTATTTCTGAAGGACTATATTACCCGAAAGGATACCGGCGAACGGGGTCTTGCAGCGATCCGGCAGGGTATATATCTTTGCACCAATTGTGATCGCTGTACGGTTGTTTGTCCCGCAGGCATAAATCTGAGGGATCTGTGGTATAACGTCAGAGAAGAAATGATTCAACACGGCCATTCCGCTCCTCTGATGCTGACACCCTTTTCTTTTTACCGGGGACTTAAGCGGAAGGAACTGGAGCCAACACAGTATGATATGCCGTTGGAGAAAGCGCAAAAGGCCTTAACAGATCATTTTGAGCTTCTGAACAAAACCGAAGAAGTCGTTTCATTGACATCTGAAAATAAGGAGTTCAGGAAAACAGCAGACCTTTCCGCACGCGCCGGCACCTATGCATATTGCTTTACATGTGAAAATTGTTCGACGGTATGCCCTGTGGTCGAAAATTACGAAAATCCGCAAAATCACCTTGATCTGCTGCCCCATCAGATAATACGTTCCTTAGTCTTTGGCATTAAAGACCTGGCGTTGGGTTCAAGAATGCTGTGGTATTGTTTGACCTGCTATCAGTGTCAGGAACACTGCCCCCAGGGTGTAAAAGTAACGGATATATTTTATGAACTTAAAAACATTGCCGTAAAAGAGGCAAACCGTTCTTCAGATGGAACCGTTTCTGAGAAACGTGCTGTGAAATAAGGATGCGATGATGAAATTTGCATTATTTCTTGGATGTAATATTCCGGTCAGAGTTTCGCAATATGAACTCTCCGCCAGGGCAGTGCTGGATAAACTCGGCGTTGAAGTTGTGGATATTCGTGAATTCAAATGCTGCGGCAATCCGATCAGAAATACGGACAACAGGACTTTTGTGCTGATGGCCGCCAGAAACCTTGCTTTGGCTGAAAAACAGGGTTTGGATATGATGGTGCTTTGCAAATGCTGCTTCGGCAGTCTGAAAAAAGCCGTACATCTTATGAAGCAGAATTCCGGACTTAAAGAAGAAGTAAATGCGTTTCTGGCCGAAGAAGGCTTAAAATATTCGGGAACGTTGAAAGTAAAACATTTTCTTTCCGTTCTTTATCATGACATCGGCATAAGCACACTGAAAGAGAAAGTAAGCAGAACATTTAAAAGTATTAAAATTGCACCCCATTACGGATGTCATGCCTTAAGGCCCAGTGATATTACTGAATTCGATGACCCGGTTGCCCCCGTTTTGTTTGACGAACTTGTATCCGCCACAGGCGCCCAAAGTATTGACTGGCCGTTAAAGCTGGAATGCTGCGGCGCTCCGCTTCTGGGTATTAATGACCGTCTTTCCATGGATTTAACCGGTAAAAAACTTGCTGATGCCAAACGGGCCGGAGCTGACTACCTTTGTGTCGCCTGCCCGTTTTGTCAGATGCAATTTGGCAGGGTTCAAAAAATGATGACAGCTTCAAATGATATAAACAACTGCCTCTTAAGTATATTATACCCGCAACTTATAGGACTCGCTATGGGTATCGGAGGAAATGCATTGGGGATTAACATGAATATACCTGATATCAGCAGTATAGAATCCTTTTTGCTGTAGGAGAAAAAATGTCCCGAAAAGAAATTGGCGCTGTGATGGTAGTTGGTGGCGGCATTGCCGGCATGCAGGCGGCTCTGGATGCGGCTGATTCCGGTTATTATGTTTATCTTGTTGAGAGATCGTCTTCCATTGGCGGACTAATGCCGCAATTTGATAAAACCTTTCCTACCAATGATTGCGCCATGTGCATCGTCTCGCCCAAGCTGGTCGAGGTTGGCCGGCACATAAATATAGAGTTGCTGACATTATCGGAAGTCCAAAACATATCAGGTGACGAGGGCAACTTTGAGGTATCTCTGAAGCAGTATCCCCGTTATGTGGACATGAATAAATGTATCGCCTGCGGGTTGTGTGCGGAGAAGTGCCCAAAAAAAGTTATAAATGAGTATGATGGCTCCTTAAGTAAACGCAAGGCCATTTATGTTAAATATGCTCAGGCAGTCCCCCTGAAATACGCAATTGATCCCGATAATTGCCTTTTTTTAACCAAGGGGAAATGCAGGGCTTGTGAAAAATTCTGCCCTGCCGATGCCATCAATTTTGATGATCAACCCAAAGATATGACACTCAATGTGGGCGCGATTATCCTGTCCGGCGGATGTAAAACTTATGACCCAAAGCTCCATGATGTCTACGGTTACTCAAAATCTTCCGACATCATCACAAGTCTGGAATTTGAACGGATACTTTCGGCATCCGGCCCTTACGGCGGTCACATGGTTCGTCCGTCGGATAAAAAAGAACCTAAAAAAATCGCATGGCTTCAATGTATCGGATCAAGGGATGTGCATATCGGCGCTAAGGGCTACTGTTCGTCGGTCTGCTGCACATATGCAATCAAAGAAGCCATGCTGGCTAAAGAACACAGTAAAGAACCTTTGGATGCTGCAATTTTTTATATGGATATACGCACCCATGGAAAAGACTTTGAAAGATACTACAACCGGGCCAGGAATGAATACGGTGTCCGTTTCGTCAAATCCAGAATCACGAATATTGTACCGGCAGACAGCGGCGATCAGCTGATCCGGTACCTTGACGAATCCGGAAATCGGGTTGAAGAAAAATTTGACATTATAGTTCTTTCTGTGGGTCTGGAGGTGACCAAGACTATATCTTCTCTGGCTAACACTAATAATATTCGATTGGATGCTTACGGCTTTGTCAAAACCAACAGCTTTGAACCGGTCAGCACATCCAGGCCCGGCATTTTTGTTTGCGGCTCTTTCGAGGCCCCGAAAGATATTCCCTCTTCGGTCATTGAAGCGAGTGCATCTGCCGGCAGCGCCGGAAATTGCCTGACCGAATCCCGCTGGACTTTGACCAGACAGAAAGAGCTTGTCAAAGAGACAGATACACGTGGCGAACCACCCCGGATAGGTGTTTTTGTTTGCTGCTGCGGCACCAATATCGCCGGTGTGATTGACGTCCCTGCAGTCGTTGAATACGCTAAGAACTTGAAATCTGTTGCCTATGCCGAGCAGAACATGTTCAGTTGCTCTCAGGGCACTCAGGACAATATGTCCATTATTATCAAAGAAAAGCGATTGAATAGGGTGGTTGTGGCCGCCTGTACTCCCAAAACCCATGAACCTCTTTTTCAAGAGACTCTCACAAATGCAGGCCTGAACAAGTATGTCTTTGATCTGACAAATATCAGAAACCAGTGTTCCTGGGTGCATAAAAGCACCCCTGAAGCCGCAACAGAAAAGGCGAAAGCTCTCGTACGGATGGCAGTTGCAAAGGTTGAACTCATGGAGCCTCTCAGGGAAGCCGAACTTCAGGTCAATCAGGCGGCTCTCGTAATCGGTGGCGGTATAGCCGGAATAACAGCAGCAAAAACCTTTTCGAATCAAGGATACCACACGTTTCTGATAGAAAAAAGCGACCGGCTGGGCGGTCAGTCCCTGCATATTCATCAAACCTGGCAGGGAGAAGATGTTCAGCAGAATTTAAGCCGGATGACAGCCGGGATCCGGGCGGATAAAAATATCGATATTTTTACAAACGCCGAAATAATCAGGACAGACGGTTTTGTCGGAAACTTCAAAACCACCATCAGGACGGAAGATAAGACAGAGGAACTGATACATGGCGTTACAATTATTGCATCAGGAGCATTGGAATTAAAGCCGGATCAGTATCTTTACGGAAAGGATGAACGGGTGCTGACAAGTCTTGAGCTGGATCGCAAACTGATTGGAAACGATCCGGACATATCGCAGAAGAAAACAGCCCTGTTTATTCAGTGCGTCGGTTCCAGAATTCCCGAACGGCCTTATTGCTCAAAGGTCTGTTGCACCCATTCCATCAAAAACGCCTTAGAGCTTAAAAAGCTCAACCCGGATATGGATGTATATATCCTTTACCGGGACATGCGCTCTTACGGGTTACGCGAAGATCTTTACCGGGAAGCCAGGGAAAAGGGGATTATCTTCATTCGATATCATGCGGATCAAGGCATAGATGTAAGCCTGGATGAACAAGATCTTAAAGTCAGGTTCACCGACACCGTCATACGCCGCAAAATGGAAATAAATCCGGATCTTCTTGTGCTGGCGACAGCCATAACACCGCCCGCAAAAAATCCGCTGGCGCAACAATACAAGGCTACCCTGAATAACGATGGTTTTTTCATGGAAGCCCACATCAAACTCAGGCCGGTTGATTGCGCAACCGACGGTGTTTTTATTTGCGGTCTGGCTCATGCGCCAAAACCGATAGACGAATCCATTGCTCAGGCAGTGGCGGCCGCAACCCGGGCTATAACCCTGCTTGCACGTAAAACCATATATACGAGCGGAACCATTGCAGAAGTTATTCCTGCGGCATGCAGCAGCTGCGGGGTTTGCGTTTCGATTTGTCCGTACTCGGCGCCTTCTTTTATTGAGGAAACCGCCAGGTTCTTCCCCGGCAAAGCCAATATCAATCCGGCGCTTTGCAAGGGATGCGGATTGTGCGTGGCATCCTGCCGATCCGGAGCTATCCGGCTTAAAGGTTTTGATAATGACCAGATATTTGCGCAGATATATGCACTATGATTGTTGGTTGATACAATAATATCTTATATTGCTTATTGATAAACAAGCTGCTTTTTGATATACTTCTTTCATATGATAGTAAGCAGTTTCCTATTTTAAACCAAAGTAGAGGTAGCTATGAAAACTTTTTCCGATCTGATTGAGGAGGTTCAAAAACATGGACTCTGCCAACGCTGTGGCGGCTGTGTGGCCTTTTGCACCGCCCTCAACTACGGGGGACTGGAGTTGGATGAAGAAGGCAACCCCCGGTATAAAGCTGAAGGAAAAGAAAAATGTATAGGAGGCGGTCTTTGCTATTCTATCTGCCCGGAGACCCACGAACTTGATGAGGAAGTCAAAAATCTCGTGAACTGGGAGGCGCCTATGGGCCGCGTTCTTTGCTCCCTGGTGGCCAGAACTACAAACCCAGCAATTAAGGAACGTGCCACCGACGGCGGGGTGGTAACTGCGCTGCTGCTCAATTTATTTGAAAAGGGCCACATTGATGGGGCCATCGTCACCAAAGAGTCAGGATTGTTTCAGCGGAGACCATGGCTTGCCCATAGCAAAGAGGAAATCATCGGATCTGCCGGCTTCCATTTTGATGCTTCTCACGGCCTGCAGCTCTTTTCGGAACTATATTCAACCTATTCCCCTTCCTTTGTTAAAGTCGGCTACATTAGCTCTAAACGTTTAGACCGGGTTGCCTTTGTGGGAACCCCTTGCCAGGTTAATACTATCAGGAGAATCCAGGCCCTGGGGATTGAGCCCGCTAACTCCATTACAATCATTTTCGGACTTTTCTGTACGGGTAATTTCATTTTTGGTCCCGAACAGCAGCACCAACTGGAAAAGATCGGCAATTTCCGGTGGGACGAGGTTAACAAGATCAACGTTAAAGAGCATCTCATGATACATCTGCGCAATAAAGAGATACGTCACATCTCCCTTGATCAACTTGATTTCATGAAGCGCCATGCCTGCCACTACTGCTTTGATTACAGCGCTGAATTTGCGGATCTTTCTTTTGGCGGCTTAGGCTCGCCTGAAGGCTGGACAACCGTAATAACGCGTTCTCTTCAGGGACAGGCTGTGTTGAACGATGCTTTGGGAGGGACTATCGAGACGTACAGGCACAAATATCCCCCCATCCTGGCCACTGAAATTCTCGCAAAAGTCATGGAATTGTCCGACAGGAAAAAACAATCGGCGAAAAAAAACCGTATGAGAGATGTACGACAACCTGAGATAATACAAGAATAGCATCAGAATGAGTGGCAACAGGAAAAAAATGCCGAGGGATCTTGCACCAACAGAAGCTATCCTCGAAAGCATCTCGGACGGAGTTTTCACAATAGACATGGAGTGGCGCATCATGTCGTTCAACCGGGCCGCTGAAGAAATCACGGGTGTGTCACGTAAGGAGGCGATTGGCCAGCTCTGCTCGGAGGTGTTTAGATCCAGCATGTGCGGAGCTGCTTGCGCACTTAAGCAAACTTTAAAAACAGGCAAACCTGTCATTGGCAAATCCGGTTACATCATCGACTCAGAAGGGAACCGCACCCCCATCAGTATTTCCACCGCCGTGCTGCGCGATAGCGATGGCCGCGTGGTCGGCGGCGCGGAAACTTTCCGCGACCTTTCGGATGTTGAGGCCTTGCGTCAGGAACTGGAAGGAAAATTTCAGGTCGGCGATCTAACCAGCAGAAGCCCCCTGATGCAGCGATTGTTCGAGGTTCTTCCAGCCATCGCCGCAAGCCCCAGCACGGTTCTCATCTCAGGAGAAACCGGAACAGGGAAAGAACTGGTGGCACAGACGATCCATTCGCTTAGCCCTCGCAATCAGAACCCATTTGTCGCGGTCAACTGCGGGGCTTTACCCGACACTCTGTTGGAGTCGGAGTTGTTCGGTTACAAGACCGGGGCATTTACCGGTGCGCACAAGGACAAACCAGGCCGTTTTGCGTTGGCCAGGGGTGGAACCATCTTCCTCGATGAAATCGGTGATGTCAGCCCGGCCCTTCAGGTTAGATTGCTTCGCGTGTTGCAGGAGAGAACATATGAGCCGCTGGGAGCAACCCGCTCGGAGGTCACAGATGCCCGGGTTATCGTAGCCACCAACAAAGACATATCCGACCAGGTACGTCAAGGGTTTTTCCGGGAGGACCTCTATTACCGCATAAATGTGGTGCGCTTCGAACTGCCTCCGTTACGCCGGCGAAAAGAGGACATTCCCCTGCTGGTGGATCAGTTCATCGCCCGGTTCAACCGGTTGCAACAGAAATCCGTTCAGGGAATTGCCGCAGAAGCCTTGTCACTCCTCATGGCCCATGATTGGCCTGGAAACATACGCGAATTGCGAAACGCTATTGAGCGCGCTTTCATTCTCTGTAGCGACGGATTTATCGGCATTACACTCCTGCCGGGAGAGTTGACATCCCACGGCACGGCAACAATCATGGATCACGATGTGAGATCCGCCCACGACATTCTTGACGCCCAGGCAATCCGTACCGCACTCGAACGAAACTCCTTCAACCGGTTGGCGGCAGCGCGAGAGCTTGGCATCCACAAAACCACGCTTTTTCGCAGGATAAAGAAACTGGGCATCTCCCTTCCCGTACAAAACGGACGCGCCCGGCGCAAAAAAAAATTAAAGTAGCGCTGCCGCACCTATCATAAACGTAATATAGTAGCATAATAGCTACTTTAAGACCCATCATCATCCCATTCAATATCAATTACCTCTCGTTTTAACAACTAGTTAAAAGCTATCACCACTATTGGTTCATGTTTGGCACTGCACTTGCAGTGTTAAACAATATGAGTGACAAGCGAGAACTCACACAAGGAGTCATAAAAATGAAGGTAGTTGTCAGTTCTACAGGAAAGGACCTGAATGCGAAGATTGATCCACGCTTTGGCCGATGCGACTGTTTTATCATCGTGGATACTGAAGATATGAGCTTTGTTTCCTATGACAATGAAAACAAAGGCCTTAGCGGTGGAGCCGGCATTCAGGCAGCCGGTTTTGTTGTTTCCAAGGGCGCAGAGGCGGTTCTGACAGGTAATTGCGGCCCGAATGCAATGACGGCTTTTTCTGCAGCAGGTGTAACCGTCTATGCCGGACAGACAGGGTCAGTCAGAGAAGCTGTTGAACGTTTCAGAACAGGCGGCATTATGCCATTAACGCAAGCAAATGTGCCGGAAAAAGCGGGTGTTTCCACCACAGTTGGGACCGGAGCTGTTCCCACAAGAGGAATAGGCCGTTGCCGCGGAGGTTCCGGTCGGGGCATGGGTGGCGGTGGTGGCAAGAGAATGGGTGGTGGTCGCGGTATGGCAATGAGATCTGGCAATATCCCACCCTTGCCGGATTCAGGTGGAACACCGGCCGCATCACGTAAAGATACGTTGGAAACCCTTAAAAAACAGGCTGAGGAGTTGCAACATCAAATGGAAGCTATTCAAACCAAGATCAATAGCATTGAATAAGGGATAAAAAAACTGCATATGAAAAAATTGGACGATTTTATAGATAATCTGCAAGAAAAAATATTTGACGAGGCAAAAGAGGCCTATGGTGAAAAGGGTTTCCAGCGCTGGCGTAATCCCCGCTATCAGGGACGCATGGCAGATGCCGATGCCCACGCACGTGTGACAGGTCAGTGTGGTGACAGCATGGAAATCTACCTGAAATTCGAAAATGATCGTGTAAAAGAGGCATCCTACTTTACTGATGGTTGTGCATCAAGCTCAATCTGCGGTTCCTTTGCAGCGGAACTCACCATAGGCAAAGATCCTGACGCCTTAACTGACATTAACAGTAAAGCCGTGCTTAAAAAGATCGGAAAACTACTGCAAGAGGATCTGCACTGTGCGGATCTTGCTGCTTCGGCTGTTCAAGAAGCATTAAACAACTATATGAAACCGCAAAAGGAGAAAAATATTCAATGCGCGTTACCCGTTTATACGAAAGTAAAAAACCTGTGATTTCAATGGAGTTCTTTCCACCCAGAAACGAAAAGGCAGCTCAGACGTTCAGCAAGACCATTGATGATCTTGCTGAGCTAAAGCCTGATTATATGTCCATCACCTTCGGCGCCGGTGGTTCCACGCGGGATGGATCGTATCAAACCGTTAAAGAGGTGATGATTGATAAAAAACAACCGGCTGTTGCATATATCGCCGGATACGGTCTTGGCCCGGAAGAAATTATCGGTGTATTGGACAGGTATCAGGCTCTGGGGGTCAAAACCATTTTTGTTATTCGCGGCGATAAACCAAGGGAAGACACGTTTACGCCTCACACCCAAAGTTTTGCCCATGCTTCGGAAATGATCGCATTTATCAAAGAGCGCTATGATTTCACACTCGGCTGCGCCGGCTATCCCGAGGGGCATGTCGAGGCGCAAAGCCTCGATAAAGATATCGAATATCTCAAGTGCAAGGTTGACAACGGCGCTGAATATGTTGTGGCCCAATATTTTTATAACAATGCTTTTTTCTTCGATTATGTAAAAAAATGCAGGGCTGCCGGCGTTGCTGTGCCCATAATTCCGGGTATTATGCCCGTCTACACAGCGAAGATGACCAAAATGCTTTGTAAAGTCTGCGGGGCTTCTATCCCGGCCGATCTGCAAAGCAGGCTCGATACCGTGGATGCAGACGATAAAAATGCTGTTTTAAAGCTGGGTATCGATTTTGCCACCGGGCAATGCAGGGGATTGCTGAAAGAAGGTGTTAACGGCCTGCACTTCTACACCATGGACCGCAGCCATTCCACGGCACAGATTCTTAATAAACTTAAAGAGGAAAAACTGTTATAAAAGCAGCATTCGCACACTGGGATAATCGGATCGCTCCGGTCTTCGACACCGCGCGGAAGATTTTCGTCGTCGAGGCCGACTTGGAGCAGGTTATTGGCGAGACACATGAAACGCTAACGGAAGATATGCCTATACGGAAGGCACTTCGACTGGTGGAACTGGGTATTTGCACCTTGGTATGCGGTGCGATTTCCAGACCGCTGTACGAGCTTATAACTGCCTACGGCATCCGGGTCATTCCATTTTTGGCCGGCGACCTGCGCGAGGTCGTTCAAGCTTGGCTCCATAACGATCTGGAGCGTGACACATTTGATATGCCGGGTTGCTGCGGCAGCGGTCGAGGTCGCCGCCGGGGAATATTCAGCACAAACAAGGAGGAATATGAAATGAACGGAAATGGAACCAATCGAACAGGAAAAGGCGGCGGACAAGGCCAGAGCCGAAGCGGACAAAAACGAGGCCGTATGGGAGGCCCCCTTGCAGCCGGCGATGCCGGTACCTGCTTTTGTCCGAAATGCGGGCATCGTGAACCGCATGAACGTGGAGTGCCCTGCATGCAGAAGCAGTGCCCTAAATGCGGAACCGCCATGACAAGGGAATAACAAACAATTCTTAAAAAAGGAGGATATGACAATGCCAGGAGGAGATCGAACAGGACCTATGGGAATGGGTGCAATGACCGGACGCGCGGCTGGATTCTGCGCGGGGGACAGAGTATCTGGGTACGGGAATCCTACCCCTAAACGTGACTATGGGATGGGTTTCGGAAGAGGTCGCGGTGACTGGAGCCGAGGATTCGGTGGAGGCGGACGCGGATGCCGAAACATATTCTATGCCACAGGCCTTCCGGGACGGACACGATTCAGCGGCTATGCAACGTTTTCCGGATACCCCGCCGCACCTTACCGAAAATATGACCCGGAAATAGAAAAGCAGGCGCTCGGGAAACAAGCTGAGGCCTTGCAGTCAGAACTGGATTTCATCAAGAAACGTATGAGCGAAATCGGGAAGAAAACCACGGTGGAATGAAAGGAATTTTGACGATGAACGGCACAGAGAAAACAACCAGGTACAAGGCTGCTTATGTTGAAAAACATTGGATGTAACTAAGGCATGAAAATTTCATTAGATTGCATTCCATGTCTTGTCCGTCAAACTATAGATGCTGCTATGCTGGTATCAAGCGATATTACCGTCCATGAGCGAATTCTACGTGAAGTGTTGCGCTGGACTGCCGACATGGATATGGGTCAACCGGCTCCGGTCTTGGCGCAACTCATTCACCGTCGTCTTCGCGAAATCGTCGGCAAGAAAGACCCTTACCGTGAAGCAAAAGATCATCAGAACCGTATAGCCTTAGATCTTTTATCTGAGCTGAAAACCGAAATTGAGACCGCTAAAGACCCGCTGATCACAGCATTGCGCTTAGCCATCGCAGGAAATGTTATTGATATGGGAGTTAACAGAAAAGTTACGGAGTCCTGCGTGCGCGAATCCATCAGCCAAGCCCTGACAGAACCTTTTTTTGGGAACTATAACGGATTTCGCAATGCTGTTGCCGGAGCGCAAAGCATCCTTTACCTTACTGATAATGCCGGCGAGATCGCCTTCGACCGCCTGCTTATAGAGCAGCTGCTATCAAAAGCGCGGGTAACCGTGGCTGTGAGGGGCGGCCCTGTAATAAATGACGCAACCATTGCCGATGCGCTGGCTGTTGGACTTCACGAAATCGTAGAAATTATCGATAATGGTTCGGATGCGCCGGGTACAATACTTGGCGATTGTAGTCGGGAGTTTAAGCGGCGTTTCGCCGAGGCTGATCTGACCATTGCCAAGGGACAAGGCAATTTCGAAACGCTTAGTGATGCGCCCGGTAAGATCATTTTTTTATTCAAGGCAAAGTGCGCTGTCGTTGCAAAACACGTACGGGTACCGCTCGGAACCCATTTGTTGATAAGTTCTTGTGCTGGGCTAACTAACTGAGGAGATTTTTCAGATGCCGGGATATGACGGAAATTATAGAAATCCTTCATACGAAAAAGAATCATGAAAGATAGAACTCCCCAATATTCGTATGGGCCCGTTCCTTCTCGTCGTTTGGGAAAGAGCCTGGGAATTAACAACATTCCTGCTAAAATATGCACCTATTCCTGCGCCTACTGTCAGGTAGGACGAACCACTCAGATGCTAAATGATCGCTGCTTTTTTTATGAGCCCGAAAACATTTTACGGGATGTGCAAAGCAGGTTGGTAAAAGCAAATGAGACAGCAGAAAAAGTTGACTACATCACCTTCGTGCCGGACGGGGAGCCGACTTTAGACGTAAACCTTGGCAAGGAAATCATGCTTTTGAAGGCTTTAAATATACCTATCGGTGTTATCACAAACAGCTCGCTTATGGCGCGCTATGATGTTAGAGAAGAGATAGGCAGGGCCGATTGGGTTTCGCTGAAAATCGATGCTGTTTGGGAAGAAATCTGGAGGCGGATCAACCGGCCTCATAAATCAATACGGCTGCCACTGATTCTGGACGGGATGCTTGCATTTGCCAAAACCTTTACCGGCAAACTTGTTACAGAAACTATGATTGTCAAAGGACTTAATGACAACGATGACTGCATTAAGGAGATAACCGATTTTCTCCACATATTGCAGCCTTCTCTGGCATATCTGAGTATTCCCACACGTCCTCCGGCAAAGCGGTGGGTGTGCGGCCCGGGGGAAGAATCCCTTAACCGGATATACCGTATATTTGCCGACAAGGTAATACGGGTGGAATACCTGATCGGCTACGAAGGAAATGCCTTTGCCTTTACGAGCGATATTGAAAAAGATCTTCTGAGTATTACTGCTGTTCACCCGATGAGAAAAGAGGCCGTCAACATGCTTCTGTCTAAAGCTGGATCTTCGTGGGATGTTGTTGACCGGCTGGTGACTCAGGGGGATCTATCAGAAGTAAGGTATGATGGACATATTTTCTATCTTAGAAAATTCCTTTAGTTCTTCCTCTGTCAGCAACCGGCGACGGTCTGACCACTGACGACTTATACAAATATCATCCTGAAATAAGCTGGATCAAATTGGTACATTCGTTTCTACAGAATTCTGCTCCACCCATTCCGGCCACTGAAATTCTCGCAAAAGTTATGGAGTTATCTAACAGGAAAAAACAATCGGCTGCAAAAAATCGTATGAGAGAAGTACAACAGCCTGAGAGAACAGGAGACTAACAGGGCCGATATTCACCATTTTTTCACCTGTTCTCAGTTTAAACTTATTACCAAACAGATAATAAAATATTTGCCACTTCTTATCCGATTGTTCTTTTGAGTATTCCAAGCAGCTTATCCGGGTCAAAAGGCTTGGGAAGGTAGGCTACGGCATCTTTTATCGAAAGATGCCGTCCGGCAAGACCGCTTATGACTATAACCGGAATATCCTTGAATTCTTCATTTTTTGAAATTTTTCTGTAAAAATTCGTACCCCATTCCTCATGCATCTGAAGATCAAGAGTAATAAGATCGGGTTTCACCTTTTTTAAAACTTCACACCCTTCTATTCCGTTTGACGCAGTCATTGTTTCATAGCCGTTATCATTAAGAAGTGTTATAATATATTTTACGATTACAGGATCATCATCAATAACAAGAATTTTTTTCGCCATGGCATACCTCGCTTCATGCTTTTAATTTGTTAAAAAATTAATGCATCAATTTGGTTATTATCATGTATCATTTATTAGCACACAACAGTAAAATAATAAACGATTGACTTGTAAAAAATCCATCATAATAACGTTTATACAACCTAACAATTCCAGAGTATAATATAATGGGTTCATATACCGGCAATAAAATCTTAGCCGGACAATTTGCTTATTGCGATTAATATGTTATATGGTTAAGAAAGAATAAATACCGATATATATTGTTTTTCTGTTGTGAACTTATCTTTTTATCTCTTTATAGCTTATTATGCCTGTTAAATTTTAACAACAAGCACCTTTTTTTGCTTGGCGCATGATCAGAAAATAATGATATGCAATACAAGCTGATTTATAACAGAGGAAATTTTCATGTCTGATAATAATTCCTGGACGGTTGTTGTAATAGATGACGAAGAAGATATCCGGGATGTCATGGCCATGATGTTGCAGGATTCCGGGTACATCACCAAAACTGCTTCCGATGGCATTGCAGGAGTGGATTTATGCTATAAAATACTGCCGCAGATTGTAATAACGGATATCCGCATGCCGGGAATGGACGGTCTTAAGGTGCTTGAAACTCTTAAGAAGAATATTCCTGATATTGAAATTATTGTGGCGACCGCATTCGGGGAGATGGATATAGCAATAAGGGCACTTCAGCTTGATGCTTCCGATTTCATCACAAAGCCGATAAGCCACGAAGCATTCTTCATGGCTCTGGCCAGAGCTAAAGAGCGTTTTACAGCAAGAAGGAAATTAAAATTAATACTTCACCAGGACAAAATGATGTCGCTCGGACGTCTTGCGGCAAGCGTGGCTCATGAAATAAATAATCCTCTTTCCGGTGTGTTAAATTACATAAAACTGATGCAGCGTATCATGGAAAAAGGTGTTTTGGCAGAAGACAGCAGGAAAAAGTTTATAAATCAACTTGAACTTATTGAAAGTGAAATCAGCCGTTGCACCCAGATAGTTTCCGGTTTATTAACATTTTCACGCAAGTCCGAACCGGTTTTTACAAGAATTGATTTGAAATGCCTTTTAGACCGGTGTGTGCTTTTAAGCCGCCATAAAATGGAACTTGGCAAAATTGAATTTAAATTAAATATAAGCCCGGTTTTACCTGAAATAAACGGTGATTTTAATCAATTGCAACAATGCGTCATTAATCTTATATTCAATGCAATTGATGCAATGCCGGATGGCGGAACTCTTGAGCTTTCTGCACAAAATGAACCGGCTAAAGGCTTTGTAACAATAAGTGTAAAAGATTCAGGACACGGGATCACAGAAAAAGATATTTTACATATTTTTGAACCTTTTTTCACGACCAAAAAAGATGGATACGGCATCGGTCTCGGCCTTTCAACAGTATATGGAATAATGCAACGGCATAAGGGAAGTGTTGAGGCAAAAAGCCGGCCCGGCAAGGGTTCGGTCTTTATACTTCGGCTGCCCGTAGAAAATAAATTTCCGGAAAGGGAAAATGTCTTCAAAAACAAAAATTAAAAGCAGCAGACATATTAAAAGCGATCAGTTGCTGGAATTATTTGATGAATTGAATATCGGAGCTTTCACAGTGGATATCCACCGTAAAGTTTCATCAATGAACCTTACTGCACAGGCGCTTATGGGGCTTAAGGAAGCCGAGGCGACAAATCAGGATTGCCGGGAGGTTTTCTGCGGTGTTCCCTGTATGATAAAATGCCTTTTTAAAAGCGGCAAGGCCTGGGATGATGATTCAGCAGTTAAAGCAGAGGAAACGCCGCACAGGCTTGTTACGCGCCTTGCAACACCCATATATGATTCCGAACAGAATCTGGTGGGCTGCTTGACTATTTTACAGGATCATTTTCCTATTACGGATCTGATTAACAGGGTTCATTTTGAAGAAAGAAGTCTTAAAATGATCCTGGAAAATCTTGATATAGGTATTTTTACTGTAAACCGGGGCGGACATATCACTTTTTTCAATAATACAGCCGAGACAATTTCAGGATATGCCAGGAATCAGGTTCTTGGAAAACCATGTTCGGCTTTGTTTGAAGGAGTAGGAGAAAACGATCTTGAGATGCTCAAAGATTCCATAGAAAACGGCAACACACGCAGCAACCATAAAGGCCGTATGAAAACAAAAAGCGGCGATATCATACCTCTGCGCGCAAGTTATATGGCTCTCAGAAATGAAAAGGGAGCTATTGTAGGAGGACTTTCAACCTTTTACGACCTTACAGTAGTATACAATCTTAACAAGGCTGTCACTGAACGCTATACTTTTCACGATATGATAGGCAAAGATCCGGCCATGCAAAAGATATTTGAGATTACGCGTGTGGTTGCCGGAACCAACTCTACGGTTCTTATCGAAGGGCCTACCGGAACAGGAAAAGATCTTCTGGCAAAAGTCATACATTCTGAAAGCAACAGAGCCGGCAAACCTTTTGTTAAAGTAAATTGCGCAGCCCTTCCCGAAAACCTTCTTGAATCGGAAATGTTTGGCTATACAAAGGGCGCATTTACAGGTGCTGACCGCGACAAGCCCGGAAGATTTCAGGAAGCTTCCGGCGGAACAATACTGCTTGATGAGATAGGAGATCTTCCGCTTTCTCTTCAGGCTAAACTGCTGCATGTTTTAGAAGATAGAAAATTTTATCCGCTGGGGAGCAGACGCCCTGTCAGCGTGGATATCCGTATACTGTCTGCAAGCAACCGCGGACTAAAAAACCTGGTTGACAAACAATTATTCCGCGAAGATCTTTACTACCGGTTAAATGTTTTGCAGATTGAACTCCCGTATCTTAAAGACAGAAAAGCCGATATCCCGCTTCTTATCCGCCACATCATGAGAAAACATTTTGAACCAAGCCTGCATCAAATAAAAGATATTTCGGAAAAGGCAATGGAAGCCCTTCTTAACTATGATTACCCCGGCAATGTAAGAGAAATGGAAAACATTATTGAACATGCTCTGATTATAAGCCAGACGGAAAAAATAGAATTGCATCACCTGCCGGATTATATGCAAAAGCGCCTCAAATCTTCAGGTCCTGATTTTGATGAGAACCAGGATCACAAAAAACCGGCAGCAGCAAATAAAGAAAGAGAGACCATTCTAAAAGCCCTGCGCAGCAATAACTGGAACCGTGCACAAGCAGCAAATGCATTAAAAATGGAGCGCACCACGCTTTGGAGAAAAATGAAGCGTTATAATATTATAAAGCAACTGCCAGAATAATGTTCCGATTGCAGCTGTTATATTATTCAAGCCAAAATTAAATCCAACCGTTAGTTCGCTTGGGATAAACAAGCTGAAAAAATTGTCGCCACATGCTTCCTGAAATGGCCACCGGAACCGCAAAGACTTTGACCATCGCCATGCTCATGAAACGATGGCTCAAGGCTGCCCTGATCTCACGCGTTCTTTTTCTTGTTGACCGCATCTCTTCTGAGGCTCGTGACTACTTCTCGCTTACATTCTCAGCATATTTCCTAAATCTCAACAACTCAAGAGCACAAAAACAATCACAATTTTGATAGTGCAGTGCTGCATATACCATTTGTCATAATAATATTCCGATTGTTTAATTGTAATTGGGCATACGTACTCATACCCAATCGGAACAGATTTATGACAATTATTATAACTACCTGCAATACATATCTTATTATTTATAAATCGGATCGTATCTGTCATATCTTTTCACTTATAAATTAGCTTCCAAAAATTCAGAAAATACCTTGTAACCATTTGTTCGTTCACATCGTATACTATTTATACGCATAAGTTTTTTCAATAAACCCGTTAATTTAATGAGGAGGTGATGCCCGGTCGGAATGATAATTAACATGTTAAGATAAATTAATTATTTAACAAACGAACAAAGGAGATTTCCCATGAAACGCTTTCTTGTATTAGTATGTATCTTTGTTGGGGTTATCGCTGTGACATCGGCAATAGCAGGACCACCTGCCGGTCTTTCAGACATGGAAAAACTTGGCAGGCATTTGTACAAGGATAAAAATCTGTCATTTAATGGAACCCAGTCCTGCCAGAACTGCCACCACCCTTTTGCAGGATTTGCAGATCGCGCCAATCTCATTAATCCTTACGATAATGTAGTCTCAACTGGCGCCGACGGCGTGAGCAAAGGAGGACGAAACGCTCCTACATCCGCCTATGCAGGTTACAGCCCGCTGTTATCCTTATTCGGTGGTGAATGGGTGGGCGGCATGTTCTGGGACGGCCGGGCAACAGGTTCGGTTTTAGGAGATCCTTTGGCGGAACAGGCGCAGGGACCTCCGTTAAATCCGGTTGAAATGGCCATGCCAAGCAAGGATGCGATTATCGATGTTATCAGAAATTCATTTTATGCGAATCTGTTTATTCGCGTATTCGGGACAACCGCCTTTGATAACGTTGATCTCGCTTATGATAATTTTGGCCGGGCGGTTGCTTCATATGAGCGATCAACCGAGGTAACAAAATTTTCTTCAAAATATGATGTGGCCAGAAATCAGTTTACTCCTGCGGAAGAAAGAGGACTTGCACTGTTTGAGACAAATTGCTCGTCATGTCATTCGACAACTAATGAATTTGGCGCCAAAGCTGCTCTGTTTACTAATTACAAGTATGCCAATATCGGAGCCCCGGCTAACCCTCTGGTTCCGGTGGATCCTGATCTGGGACTTGGCCCAATAGTGGGTGACACAGCCCAGGATGGAAAGTTCAAGGTGCCAACGCTCAGAAATATAGTTGTAACACCGCCTTATACACATAACGGCTATTTTCCGACTTTGCCTGAAATGGTCGCCTTTATTAATAACAGCAGCGGATTTAAACCTGAAGTAGGACGAAATATCGATATCAGAGTCGGAAACCTGGGGCTAAGTAATGAGGAAATTGATGATATCGTATCATTTCTGATGACACTGACTGACGATTATTAGGCATGTGCATGGAACAGATCTATAATAACTGCCATGGTTAAGTCATTGCCAGCCTATCTCTGGAATATTATATTTTAATTGCCCAAAACCCATACAAAACATGGCAATGCCAAATGCTGTGAGCTTATTTCTTCTAAAACGGCTCATTGCTTTCTCTTTGCACTGATATAGTAATTGTCATAATAATATTCCCGATTGCTTTGTTGTAATTGGGCATGGATATATATGCCCAAACGGAACAGATTTATGACAATTGCTGTAATATGGAGCAAACTCAGTATAAGAAAGAGCAGTGAGCAGTTCAAAGGACATGGATTTTTAGTTTCAATAAATTTATATCGATGTCGGCATCAAAACCTTGACGAAAGAATGCCAGATATGGTTTAGTGAAAATCAACTTCTAACGTAAGAGGAAAAAGAATAAAAGTAATTAATGAAATAAAATGTTTTTGACAATATGAATTTGCAGCAGGCAGATAATCGTTACCTTATATGAAATATACAGAATTGGATAATATTGATAGCCTTTCAACAGGCATGATAGGAAATAACGAAGTTTTTTCTTTTGAATGCCACAGCAAGATAGCCTGCTTTAATAAATGCTGCCGCAATATCAATCTCTTTTTATACCCCTATGATATCTTAAGGCTTAAAAAAAGGCTTGGAATTTCTTCAGATGAGTTTCTTGATAAGTATACAGACATTGTTATGCGCCCTTCGGGATTTTTTCCTGAAGTACTTTTGCGTATGTCTGAAACTCAAGAAAAAACCTGCCCTTTTTTAAGTGAACAAGGTTGTTCGGTTTATATTGACAGACCCGATACATGCCGGACTTTTCCTGTTGAACAGGGCATCTTTTTTGATGCAAAGAAGAAAGAAAGTATACCCGTCTATTTTTTCAAACCACCGGATTTTTGTCTGGGACAACATGAAAAAAAGCAGTGGACAGCTGCATCATGGGCAAAAGATCAGGATGCTTCGGCGCATAATCAGATGACAGCCCTGTGGGCAGAACTTGTAAGCCTTTTTAGGAATAACCCGTGGGGAAGCGAAGGCACTGAAGGATCGAAAGCAAAAATGGCTTTTATGGCTACTTATAATATCGACAGTTTCAGGGACTTCATAATAAACAGCAGTTTTTTAAAGCGCTACAAGATCAAATACGAACTTTTATCAAAACTGAAAATCAATGACACAGTACTTCTAAAATTCGGCTTTACCTGGATTAAATATTTTTTATGGGGAATAAAAACGAAAAATATCCAGCAAAGATAAATTTAAAATATCATCCTTGAAACCGGTCTTCTTTCAGGAACATGTTCATGCTCAATCGATCCTTCTTTCCATTCTTTTGAAACATAAAGACCGCAGTAACAACTCCCGTATTCTTTCACATCTTTGATTCTGTATACACAAGGACATATTATGTCTTCATCATTTTTTCTGTTTCCGGATGCAAGCCTGCAAGGGCATGACATATATCCATACCGTTCTTTGTTAAAAGAAAGAGCCTCAAGCAGACCAAGTGTTACTTCTTTATCATTATCAAAATAAAATCCCTTGGGCTCTTGTACTTTCTTCAGCACTTCATATAGGTTTTCAGGTTCCATTTATACCCCCAAAGCCTTCTTGATCTCTGCTTCTTTAAAACCGGCAATTACCTTATCGCCGATCAGTATGGTTGGAAATGAGCAGTCAGGGTTGAATTTTTTTATTTCTTCAAGAATTTCGTTTCTTTCTTTTCTATTTAAAAGATCCACATCAATAAAATCATATTTTACTGTGCAATCGTTAAGAAACTTTTTGGCATCTTTACAATGTCTGCAAGTGCTGAGTGAATAAATCTTTACCGGAGGCATGTGTTTTTCCTTTCGTATGAGTTTGTTATTCCTGCAATAAATCCATATATTCTATTGCCCCGTTATATTAAAGTAAGATAGTTTTACAATATGTCAAGAAGCGATTATTTGCAAGAGCAGGAAAGTGCCCGGTCCCCGCCAAATGCAGCAAATTCGGACCCATGAACTTCTTAATAAATCCGTCATTTAAAATTTTACAACAATTTCTTCAAATGTCTTGCGCCATTTAGGAGGAAGAAGAGTTTTACCGTTTGGAAAATATCCGGCAGCAATAAGAGCCGGAATCCAGTAATTTTCAGGAATATTAAACTCTTTTATGACACCATCATGGTCAAAACCATCCATTGGGTGCGTATCAATACCAAGGCTTTTGGCAGCCAGCATAAGAGCCATTGCAAAAAAACCTGTATTTTTCAAAGCAAATGCCTGTGCTTTTTCTTTTGAAGCACCATATAAATTTTTACAGGCATCCAGAAACCACTGACGTTGCTCATCTTTCATGCTGCCTGTTTTAACCATCTCTTTAAAATTTTTTTCCACAAAAGGATGACCTTCTTTCCATCCGTTTCTGTCTGCAAGTACTATCAGGATAATCGGAGCCTCACTCACCCTGGGCTGATCCCAGGCAAGCTTTCTTAAACGCAGTTTATCTGAGGAGTTTTTCAACACCATAAGGCTCCATGGTTGAAGATTAAAGCTTGAGGGAGCCTTTGCTGCAAGCTCTACCATTTCTCTTAATGAATCATCTGAAACCGTTTTATCAGGATCAAAAAAATTTACTGCGCGCCTGCTATTTACTACATCCTTAAATTCCATATATTCCTCCTAACCAAAATCTGATAACTTCGTAACAAGTCCCCAAATTATCCTAAGGCGAGAGCCGACATCAAGAGCATATTAATTTTACCGGTTAATTGCCTGTGCCGGAATACCGGAAGATGGTTCTTTTTACTAGTCCGTAAACAGGCCGTTGCTTATCACAAGAACAGGACATGAAGAGGAATTAAGTATTTTTTCAAGAGTATTATTTAAAAAAAAAATTTTATGCTTTTTTTTAAGGATGCCCCCATAATAATTAAATCGGCATTATGCTCCAAAGCAATATCTGCAATTACTTTGGCAGCATCTCCTTTTTTTATAAATGTCTCAATTGCAATTCCTGAAGAGAGTTGTTTTATGCCGTTAATAACTTCTTCTGTATTTACCATGTTCCTTTTATTATTACCGCCTGAAACCGCCAATAGCAATGATTTGCCACCATAAGTTTTAGCTATTTCAATTATTTTTTTTGCAATCCTGATATTTTTCAAACTACCAGTTGAAATCAGAATTTTATCCCAGCCTATTGAAGTGTTTTGCGGTATTATGAGAACATCTTTTGAAGCAACACCGGTTATTTTTTCCGCAACTCCTTTATTAAATATCCTGTTTAAAGTATTTTTTTTCCTGATCCCTGTCACTATAAGATCAAAATCTTTTGTTTCAGCATATTCAGCTATTTTTTCCGAGGGTTCCCCTGTTTCGCATAAAGCTTCAATTGATGCATCGGTTTTTTCTACAGTCTCTTTTATTTTGGCAAGAGCAATTTCATAGGGTTCGTTAAACAGTGCTTGTAAATCCTTAACACCTGTTAAACTCAAATCTCCTTCATAAGAAGGAGCAACATAAATCGCACAAACACAACCTCTCGCCCAGTATGAAAGCTTTATAGATTCAGACAGAGCATTAAGGCTGGCATCGGACCCGTCAACCGCTACCAGTATTTTACTATACAATCCCATAAATTACACTTAAAACACACTACAATTCCCGCCTGATCTAATCGGTATATACGGTAATTGGCAAAATGGTCATCTTTATCCCCTTAACCCCATTTACTCTTTCAGCCTTTGCTATCAACTCCGGAGAAATGTTTGATCTCTGATATTCATGGACTCTGGCAGTAACGCTGACTATGCCATCATTGGCCGTAGTCTCAACATAAGGACATAAATCAAACAATTCCGCTCTTACTTCTGCAGCCAGCGCAATATCTTCAATCCTTTTTTGAGATTCAGGAGTTGTTTTAAAATGCTCCAGAGAAGCGGCATGGCAGATTATATCCGCCGCATCTTCTGTCGTAATATTTTTAATGTGAAGTATCAAATCATATAAGCTGTTATTCCATGTGTCTATCCCATATAAAAAATGACTCCATTTCCTTCTCTGTTCGTCATCTTTTTTTATAGCCTTAATCGCCTTTTCCTCAGATATTTTCATCCTTTCGATTTCAGTTCTGACTCTGTCTTCCATATCTGCTATTATGCGAACCTTGAGCACATGTTTTATATCCTTTACAAAAAAATGTCCCGCAAGACCATGATAAACAATGTTATCTTCACGCAGATATTTAAGCAGCGCCGCCTGAATATATGTAACATAAGTCTCTTTCCCGTTGTTAAAACGGTCAAGAATAGAGGGCGCATCATTAATTGCCCTTGCAAGCTTTATCTCAGGTATATTAAACATTTCAGATGCATCAAGTAGTATTTCTCTTGAAATACGGTCATATCCCAGTTTTTTAGCAACTTTTTCAGCGACTTCTTCTCCACCGCTATAAGAAGCCCTGGAAATAGTTATTATTGACATAATACCTCCTTTCCCGAATTAAACAGCATGTTATCCATTAACTTAAGTTGACGGACAGAGGGTGAATTCCCCGAATGGAACAATAACTTACATATAATCATAACTTTTTAGTAATATACTCAACATTATAAAAAAAATCAAAAAAATAAGGAGCATGAAAATATAATTTTTATGCTCCTTCGAATTTCTGAAATTACTATTGCAATATTTTACCGGTACGAACATAAGAAATTTGACAACTAATTCTCCCTTATCTTTCGTTATTTTCTTAACTTCCCGGGAACCGATGGAATGAAATATCAATCACAAAACTTTATAATAAGTTGTTTTGCCGTTATATTAATTCTTTCCGGTGTTTCAATCCGGATATCGGCCTCACTTCCGCTACCGGATTATATTTATCGGTTCATTTAATCACAACCCCTTTCATTCCTCTTGATATCAAAGAAACAATATTTGCCAGAATCAGCGGAAGGGCAAGACCGCCCGGTGCCGCCAGATATTTCGCCTCCCATACCGGGTTGAATTTTTCTTTATACCTGCACCCATGAAAATATTTGTAAAACCTAGGATTTTTCCTTCTTTGCGTATGACTCCGGCAGGAAACCGATTTAAATAGTCTTCATCAAAAAAACCTAATGAGAAGCCTTTTTCACGCGTATTTTTCTTTTCAAGCCATGCATCGGAAACAGTCTTAAATTCCGGAATACAGGCAGAAATATTTTCTCTGGGTATTATTTCAAAAATACATCCGTCTTTTTCAAATCTGTTTACGGTATGGCGCAATCCCTTTCCGGAACTTCCTTCCAAAGAAAAATTTTCAAGAAGGACTCTGCCTTCTTCACCCAGTTTAATAAGTGTGAGCCCAAGATCCAGATAAATATGGAGTTCTTCCCGCCCGATCTCATAAAATACTGTCCTTCCATCATAAATGTCACACTTTTCACGAAACCGCCAGATAAGCTCCGGCCATTCTTCCTTCGGGCCTACCGGATCACCCATTGCAATCCAGCTTCGTCCCTCCACACCATACATAATAAATGCGTTTGCCTTTTGATTAAACAGAAATGCTTTGTCTCCCAAAAGAGCAAGATTTGCATTTGTTTGCTCAGAAGCAAAAACAACAGGAACAACATTGTCCAGGTTTTCCTGCTCAAAAGTTATACTTTTTGGCGGTGATGGTCTGAGTAATTTCGCCGCCGTAAAAATCGCCGTAACACCGAAAGCCCCTGCCAGAGCCCTCATAAAACGCGGGGCATCGCCGTGAAGCGTAAATTGCCACCACAGATCATTTGAATATTCCAGATGCTTATACGAAAAAAACCCAGCCAGACGGAACACATCAAAACCAAAATAATGGCTGCTATCCAGCCCGGCCTGAAACGATCGCTGAATAAAGATCCTTTCCGGTAAAAATAACTGCGGCAAGGGATGAAAGCCAGGAGCATGCCCGACAGAATCAGTGCTTCTTCATAATCAAAACCTTTGAGCAGGGAAAAAAGGATGCCTGCTCCGAGCAGATAAACAGTGAGATGATAAGCAGCGTCGACTCTGCGCTGAATACTTCTGGATAAAAGCAGCAAAGTTGTTCCGACCAGACTTCCGAGAAAATGACTTATTTCCACTACCGGAAGCGGCAGAAAGTCTTTAAGCCAGAGCATGCGCCAGTGTACCGCAGGTATTGTTCCGGAGAAAAGCAGAATGCCCCCGCCAATAAAAGCGCTCAGGGAAAGTACAGGCGGTACAATGGCAGAAACCTTGCTGCCAAACGATTGTGCAGCACTTTTAATGGTTTCTATTTTTTGAAACAGTTCCCTGGCGCCGAGCATTAAGGAAGCCAATAACAGCGGCCCGATATAATAAATGCCCCTGTAGGCTAAGAGTGAGCCAAAAAGCTGAGGGACCGGAATTTTGGGGGATAGCAGCGAAATCATCACCGATTCAAAAACGCCGATTCCACCGGGCAACTGAGTTGCCATCCCTGCCAACTGAGCCAGCAAATAGTAACATAAGAATTTGAATAATGTCAGGTCTGACAAATTCGGCAATAAAAAATAAAGAACGCTTCCGGCAAGTATCCAATCAAGTGAAGAGATAATGATCTGAGAAACAACGAGTTTGGGAGAAGGCAAAGAAAGCTCCCAGGCTCTGAATTTTATGGGGCCTTTCCTTATTAAGGTCATCCATAAGTATACTCCAACAACAAAAAAGAAGATAAATCCTAAGAATCGGGTGGAACCAAAGGTAAGGTGGAAAGCCTCCGGGATAACCATGGGCTCTATTGTAAAAACCATTCCGCCCAGCATAAAAAAACCAAGCCAGAGACTTAAGGCACAAAAACCAACCACCTTGGTTATTTCCAGCGCAGATAAATCCCAGGCGGAATAAAGACGAAAACGCACAGAACCTCCGGCCAGCATGGCAAGCCCGATATTATTACTGAATGCGTATCCCACAAAAGAGGCAAGGGCAATATTTTCGTAAGAAAGCGCGCGCTTGACATAAAGCAAAGCCAACTTGTCGTATCCTGTCATTATAAGATAACTGGCAAGGGTTAGAATGACCGAAACGCCAAAACGATGTGAAGGGATATTTCGTATTGCTTCCAGAATTTCATGAAGATGATAGATTTTCAGCTCATGATGAAGTACCGTTAATGCAACTGCAAAAAGCAGTATGCCAAAATACGGTCCCAGTCTGGCTAAACGCTTAGTTGTCATTGATTTGCTTTCTCAATATTATTGGCAGTAAACATCCTCCGGCAAAGCCGGAGGCTTTACGATTGCTGGCCCCTCAAAGGGGCCTGATCACAATCGAAAAACAAAAACCATCATAATCAAGTTTCTTGTAACACCTGCCATTTTAGCAGTGATTTTTATCGGGAATC
>NZ_JBAMMY010000011.1:0-6607 GCF_051233685.1 Desulfobacterium sp. N47 | reverse complement strand
AGCTCGGACGCCAGCAGAAAATAAAAAAAAGTGAAAATATTTTTTGCCTGGTAAATTTGCCTGAAAAATTGGGTTGAAATAAAAAATTGTGGGTTGAAAATCGTCGAGATTTTAGCCTGATAGACTTATTAAATTACCTCTAAGAATTTCAAAATGGAGATCAAACAAAGATAGTTGCAAGCCCGAAGGGCACGATAGTTTTTCGTCTGTCAGGCCGGTAGATAAAAATATCTGCTGGTGTCTGCGGTTGTCTGCGGCTAATATGAAGTTAATTTATTAAATCTGCGAACGTCTGCGGTTGTCCGCGGCTAATATTCCTGAAAAAACTTTGTGACTCTGTGCTCTCTGCGAGAGATAAAAAATGAGGTGAAATTATGCTCCAAAAACCATTATTCCTTAGGGCTGAATGGGACGAAGAAGCCCGTGTATGGGTTGCAACAAGTGACGATGTTCCAGGCCTTGCTACAGAGGAAGATAATTTAGAGGCACTTATTGAGAAATTAAAAATATTGATTCCCGAGCTTCTTGATGCAAATGGTATACGAATAGGAGCTGGAATTCCCTTTAAATCATTACAAGAACATTTTGTCCGGCAAGAAGATTGACACTTACGATAAAATAGCAGATAATAGAGGCATATAACTAAGATTATCTCCAGGTAAATTAATCGATGATAAGGAAAATAATATGCCAAAATTGAAAGATATTGATATTAATTATGATCAGATAAAAGATTTGGTCTATCAATTGGCTTTTGAAAAAAAGATGGCTCTTATAAAGGAAATTGTTAAGGATAGATGCTATCAAGAAAATTATTATCGTTTTACAGAGTCATTGCTAAAAAAGTATAACATCCCTGATATGAATGAATCCGAACTGGATACCTATCTTCATGAGTAGTCTTTTCCCGTGGTTGATGGAAACACTTTGATCCCCAAGATTGTAATCGATACAAACATTTATATCTCAGCTATATTTTGGGGTGGAAAACCTCGTGAACTCGTTAATTTAGGACGAAGCGGTAAAATATCGATATTTACATCATTGGATATAGAGCAGGAGATAGTCAGAAAGCTAAAAACAAAATTCAAGCTTTCAGACGAAGAATCAGCCCAAATACTTCTCGATTTTTCAACATTTACAAATCCTGTTAAAATCTCTCGAAGAATAAGTGTGATTGATGATGACCCGGATGATAATAAATTCATTGAGTGCGCACTATCATCCAAGTCCGGATTTATTGTTTCCGGAGATAAACACCTTTTAAAACTGGGGTATTACAAAGAAATAAAAATAGTGAGGGCTGCAGAATTTCTCTCAATCATTTCAAAAGAATGGCTGAGTAAGAGCCAACATTTATAAAAATACGTTAACTGTTAACCATCAATTGTCTATAACAAGCAGGAAAAGCATTCAGCCGCCGACCGACGCAGACAAATACAAACTATATTAATACTAAAAATTTCTAAGTGGAGATCAAAAGCCTGGAGTTAAAACTTGTCCAAGGGCACGATAGTTTTTCGTCTGTCAGGCCGGTAGATAAAAATATCTGCTGGTGTCTGCGGTTGTCTGCGGCTAATATGAAGTTAATTTATTAAATCTGCGAACGTCTGCGGTTGTCCGCGGCTAAATATGAAGTTAAAGTTTTTCCCCTGCCCCACTAAATTCCAAAGGGTTATTAAACCGGCGTCACAAAGTTCTATAAAAGACTTTGTAACTCTGGAATCTCTGTGAGAGGTTAATTTAAAGTATTAAATATCAGCCGCCGACCGACGCAGACAAATACAAACTATATTAATATTAAAAATTTCTAAGTGGAGATCAAAAGCCTGGAGTTAGAACTTGTCCAAAGGCACGATAGTTTTTGTCTGTCAGGCCGGTAGATAAAAATATCTGCTGGTGTCCGCGGTTGTCCGCGGCTAATATGAAGTTAATTTATTAAATCTGCGAACGTCTGCGGTTGTCCGCGGCTAATATTCCTGAAAAAACTTTGTGACTCTGTGACTCTGTGAGAGATAAAAAAAAATATCTCGCAGAGCCCGCAAAGATTTTTCAGAATTTGGATACTATTAATGCAAAAAGAGCTTACTTATAAAGATATAATAGATAGTTTAAAAACTGAAAAGGATTTCCTATGTAGTAAATATGGAGTTATTGAGATCGGTTTATTCGGTTCGTATGTCTCTGGAACTCCAAACAAGGACAGTGATATTGATCTGTTAATAGAATTCAAAGAGCCAAGATTTGAATATATTGCCGGGCTTACAATTTATCTCGAAAAAAAATTTAATAAAAACATCGAAATTATAAGAAAAAGTAAAAACATAAAAAATCGTTTTATTCAGGCCATAGAAAATCAAGTTATTTATGTCTGATAATTTTACAATTGATAATTTTGAAAGCATTTATGAGGCAATACTACTGATCGAAGAAAGATTCTCTGAGGTTAGTCAAGCAGAAGATTTTGTTTTGTCCCCTCACGGTGTTATTATGCTCGATTCAATTGCCATGAGACTGCAAGTAATCGGGGAATTGGTCAAGAAAATAAAAAAATCAGATCCGGATATTTTTACTAACTTCCCAAATATTGAGTGGGGTATGATTATCAGGCTAAGAGATATTATATCTCATCATTATGCTGTTATTGACCATGAAATAATCTATGACATATGCAAAAATCATATACCTGCACTGAAAGCAGCAGTTTCAGAAATTCTTAAAAAATAACTCTGTGCTCTGCGTACTCTGTGAGAGATAAGTAAAAGGAAACTAATGGAATGGATACACACTAAAACGAGAAGCATTGACGGCGATTGAACAACTTCCGGAGACTGCCGACATAGATGCAATAATGTATAAACTCTATGTGATTGATAAAGTAAAAAAAGGAAGAGAAGCCGTTGAAAAAGGCGATACGATATCTGCGGAAGATCTCAAGGGGGAAATCGAGTCGTGGTAATCTGGGCCGCACCGGCAAAGTCTGATTTGAAGGCTATTCATGATTTTATAGCATCTGAAAAAGCCGAACAACAGTAATTTTATTAAATATTATCCGAAGTTATGCAAAGGGCTCTCTTCTTGTATAGTTAACTGTTTTCAACTATGTTTTTTTTGACAAAAAATGTCATTGTAGTGTATTGTAGTATAGGAGGTGGAAAATGAGGTATGTATTATCTTTGAGCCTAACGGAGCAGATGGCGAAGGAATTGAATAGTTACGCTAAGATTACGGGAAGAAACAAAAGTGATATTTTAAAAGAGTCATTAAGTAATTACTTATGGGAAATTAAATTCAAGGAAACGAGGAAACGACTTTCTGTAAAAGCAAAGAAAGCTGGATTCTTAACTGAAGATGATGTTTTCAAAGCTGTTTCGTGAAAGCGGTTTTTGATACTAACGTATTAATAGCTGCATTCCTCACTGACGGATTGTGTGCCAAACTCCTTCTAAGGGCACGCCACAATGAGTTTTCATTAATTCTGTGTCCTTTTATCTTGCAAGAATTTCAAAAGTTTCTTCAGAAAAAAATCAAAGCGTCAAGCAAGGAAATAGAAATGGCCATAAAGCTTCTTGAAGAAGCAGCATCCGAAATCAACCAATCCTCAATTTCTATTGATAGAACATGTCGCGATGTTGCTGATGATAATATTCTAAAGTGTGCTTTGGCATCAGAATCCGACTATCTGGTAACCGGTGACGATGATTTATTGACACTTCGGAAATATGGAAAAATAAAAATCATCAAACCACGCCAGTTTGAAGAACTATTCATGGATGATTAAAAACTGTGGATTTTTTTTATAAATGACAACTCCGGCAATTAGCAAATTAAATTATTATTCATGAACAAAGTGGTCAAGTTACATGTATTCAAAGCCATTTCTAAGTCCTGTTTCAGGGTTAACCCCCGGATTTTAAACTCTGGGCGCATCTATAGTGCTGATTATGCTGCGCATACGAGTTTTTCCCTTAAATACCGAGTTATCATTGGCGTCAGATGAAGTAATATCAGGAGGTTTTACATTGAAACAAAATATAACTATAAGTATTGACAAAGATCTGATCCAAACCGGTAAAGTGATTGCGGCACAGCGTGGGACGTCATTGACACAAATGTTGCGCCAGGAAGTGGAAAAGATCATACGTAACGCCAGACAATATGATACGGCAAAACGGAAGGCTATCGCCGCCATGAAAGCCGGCTTTTGTTCAGATTGATTCTGCTTTTTGAACCTTATTTTCTTATGAACTAAACAACTCATGAACTTATGAACTATTTTCCTTTATAATATCTGCTGGTGTCTGCGGTTGTCCGCGGCTAATATGAAGTTAATTTATTAAATCTGCGAACGTCTGCGGTTGTCCGCGGCTAATATGAAGTTCATTAAATCTATATCTGCCTGCGGCTAATTATGTCTGCGTCTGTCTGCGGCAAATATGAAGTTAGGACAAAATTTCTTAAAAAAACTCTGCGGCCTCTGCAAAAGATAACAACAATGTTATACAATCAACAAAGGGTTTAAGTTGCATAATCCTGAAAAAACTATAGAAAGTGATTTAAAAACCAATTGGCTTTTCTACAAACAAGCTTTTATGGAGGGATCAGGAAATGAATAACGAATACGAATTAATCGAAAAAAATATTGAACTAAGCGCTGAATTCAGTCGCTATTTATTTGAACACCCCGAGCTGAGCAGCAGGATACCACTGGATTCGGAATTAGTCCTTGTGCCGGAATTTGATATAGAATTAAGAGAGTTCAATTTATCATTGGGAAAGAAAATTGAATCTGAAGGAGGCAAGGTGACATATATTGTCATTAAGAATATTCATCCTAAAACTTATTCACGATTGACGGATGTGGAACTAAAAATGGCTACAACATGTTGATTCTGCTTTTTGAACCTTATTTTCTTATGAACTAAACAACTCATCAACTTATGAACTATTTTCCTTTATAATATCTGCTGGTGTCTGCGGTTGTCCGCGGCTAATATGAAGTTAATTTATTAAATCTGCGAACGTCTGCGGTTGTCTGCGGCTAATATGAAGTTAATTTATTAAATCTGCGAACGTCTGCGGTTGTCTGCGGCTAATATTCCTGAAAAAACTTTGTGACTCTGTGCTCTCTGTGAGAGATAAAAATAAATTAAAACATTCCATTACGAAATTACCATTAATTGCAAAATGGGCTCAGACTTAAACCAAATCAAAATAACACCGGGTAACAGTCTTGCCGCATTCATTGAAGATCAAAAATATCTGTTCTGGTGGATACCCGAAAATAAGCTGACAGAACTTAGCATTGATGCCATTATTGAGGCTGTTCTTAATCATGGTGATGAAAAGTCTGTCCGCTATCTTTTCGATATTCTTGGAGTAGAAAAGGTCGCCGAATCCTTATAAAATCAATGCTGTAAATGATTTTGAACAAATAATCAAAATTCCTGACTTACTAACTTTATCTGCAATGAAGGCATATGCTCTTGTCTGACCTTTTACTTTGTTTTTTTAAACTTATGAACTTACGAGCTTATCATCTTATGAGCTATATACCTCTATGCTCTCTGTGAGAGATAAAAATAGTTTTTAACTTATTAAACGCCAACCACTTTTAACCGTAAACTAAAAAAGCTGAAAAGAGGCCCTGAAATGAACGAATATATTGAAGTTAACCACTTAATATGTAATGGCAAACCCGTCATACGCGGCACCAGAATTATGGTTAGAAATATATTAGGTATGATTGCCGGCGGTTATACTATTGAAAAGATTGTAGATGCATACCCCGAATTAACCCCGGACATGATTCGTGGAGCCTTAGAATATGCTGCTGAAGTAATTGATGAAGAGCAGGTACTGGCACATGCCTGACACTCCTTCACAATTATGCTTTTTACTTGATCAAAATATACCGATAGCAATTTCCGCATGGATGAAGTCACAATACCCATATTGGACTATTCACCATGTGAATGATTTGGGCTTTCAGGGAAAACCTGACAGTTTTTTATATAAATGGGCACAGGAACATTGCGCAATAGTTATCACATATGACGAAGACTTTGCCGATGCACGCATGTACCCTTTGGGAAAACATCATGGGGTAATCCGTCTGCGGGTATGGCCTACCACAACTGAAAATACTCAAGAAGCGCTGAGACGTTTGCTAACTCAAGTGCACGAAACAAATATAATAAATAGCTTAATAATTATTGATAACAATAAAATCAGAATAAGAAAACTTTAATGATAATGAACTTGTCAACCATCAACCTATATTCTTCAACCATTAACTGTAAATCGTAAACTGTAAACCGTAAACCGCTTCTAACCGTCAACCGCTTTTATCCGTCAACCGTCAACCGTAAACCGCTTCTAACCGGAAACCGCTCTTACTATGCCTTCTTCTTTCGAAGATTTAGATGTCTGGGAAAAATCCTGCGAATTATCAATACGTCTCTACGAGTTGTTGAGAAACTGCCGTGATTACGGAATAAAAGATCAAATGCTCCGTTCATCCATATCTATCCCATCTAATATTGCAGAAGGAGCCGAAAGAAAAAGCACCCCGGATTTCAAGAGATTCATAAACATAGCTCTTGGT
>NZ_JBAMMY010000005.1:0-1318 GCF_051233685.1 Desulfobacterium sp. N47 | reverse complement strand
AATATCGACAAGCCTGTCTTTCTCAATATCGCTAAACGGATACCCATCAAGAGCGGTTCGTGACATCACATGATATACGGTTTTTTGATCCGGCACGACCATTCTGGCGATTCTTGGCATATAATCCTCCGTTTATAAATTAGTTTTCCCACTGCGTAACCATTAATCGCAACCAATGGGCATGGCATGCATAATTCGCCTGTCCCTTATTCTTGTCCTTCTCCTTTTCACCGTTAACTGTGAACCGTCAACTGTCAACCGCTTTCAACCGTTAACTGTCAACTGTCAACTGCTTTCAACCGTTAACTGTGAACCGCTTTTATCCGGCATGTTTAATCTGATCAGGTTTCACTTTCTAAGAATAGCTTTTGCAAACGGTTCGGATGTAACCTCAAGATTATCACAATTGCTTTGTACCGGTCAATAATTCAAGAAGTAACACCGATATTTCCAAAACCCGGGGTTGACGGATGAGATTATAAATTATATAGTATAAAATATAAGGAAATTCGAGAAAACCTTTACACCAAAGCGGTGTAAATTATGAAGTTTGAGCTCAGCAACAGGCTGCGTTACAAAGGAAGTGAAGTAAAAGGTAGGAAAGGATATAAATATGGAAACAACCAAAATGGAACGGATATCGATAGACCTTCCTCAAGACATACTGTTTGCGATGAGGGGATTGGAGAAACCGGAGGAAATTAAAAAAAAATTGAAAATAGCCTTGGCGATACTTTTGTTTCAAGAAAGATCCATATCGCTTGGCAAGGCAATAGAATTGACAGAAATGAGCAGGGTCAGATTTATGGAAGTTTTACGGGAACACGGCATACCTGCTTATGAGTATGGCAAGAAGGGTTTTGAAAAAGATCGACAAGTAATAGCCAGATATCGCGCGACAATTGGAAAATGAAAGCTTTTCGGGTTGTAGCAGACAGTAGCTGCCTTATCGGAATGGCGCAAATAGGGTTCAGAATCAGTGATAAACTTTATAAAAAGATGTTTCCTGCCAAATAAGAAGATTGCTGTGCAAGTCTTTTCAACACAAAACTCAACACTATCTTTCTCTTTCTATTTTTAACGCAAAACAATCTTTATGGATTGAATATGAAAAATTTAATTCACAATTCAAGATGTGATACCAATTGCCCTGCTTAACCATCAACCGCAAACCATGGGTGTGTTAAGCATAATTCGCCTGTCCCTTATTACTATTTGTCTTGACTCTCATGTTATTGAAAATTATAATTAAATCACAATGAAGACTTCGATAAAATTTGATGTTAAAAAGACCGTCCAATATTGGCTGGAAGGTGCG
>NZ_JBAMMY010000097.1:0-6484 GCF_051233685.1 Desulfobacterium sp. N47 | reverse complement strand
TCTGCAAATCCATTACTTGTGATTCTGAACATCGACAGGAATACGTATTCATATAAGTAGGCTTGGGAAGGACATTCAGACCCGCAAAAATTCCCAGACCGGGTTCTTTGTCGTAGGAACCGATATGGCTCAATCTTTTCCGCCCCATCAACTTCAAAAGCAACATGGAAAGACATGCCTGTGTTGATCCGATATCACTTGAATCAGGCATTTCGCATTCTTTCAAAATCTCCAAAATTCCTGATTCTAAAATATAAGGGATAAAAAAAGAAGCACCCTGCTGAGGGACAATCAACATTAAAGGGTTTGAGTTCATTAATCGAGATGCTCTGATCGCTCCGGTATGGATTTATTTTTTAAAGTGATACCTAATTCTTTATGGGTTCTTCTTTTTAATTTAGAATAGCCTGCATCTTTAAGGGTACGCTCAACTGTCCGTGAAGAAATTTCAATAGCATCTTCGGCAAGACGATCTCGAATATCAGAAGCAGATAACCTCATTTTCCTGTATTCAATGATTTTGTCTTGTACGTCAGGACTTGTCCGTTTTTGCTGCGGCCCCTTTTTAACAGCAGGGAAAAGTTCTATTTTTCCGGCTCTGGAATCTCTGAGCAGGGAATAGGCAGTACTGGGTTTATACCCAAATCGTTTTGCACTCTCTTCTATTGAATCTCCGTCAATAACAATAGCCCGAATCAACTCATACTGTTTTTGTCTTGGGAAAGCAGGGTTTTTGAAAAAGTCGGTCAGGTCGATTGAGGTATCGATTAGGGTTTTATTTTGCCGTTTAGTCATATATGATTCCAAAGTTAAATAATAATTTTGAAAGCAATAATTGCTCAAATAGCCATTATTTTATGGCTATAATGGTCGATAATTCAACAAATATACTTTTATTATCACATTTATAAACGATATGCAAGAGTTATATACGCCAAAAAAGCACCCTAATAAAAAAATATTGAGCCAAAAATCCAGCGCGCAGGAATGTAAAAAAATAAGAGAAAACCTATAAGTTATCCGATTGTCAATTTCAGCATAAATGTTAGATTATTTTTAAGCCGCTTTCTAATATTTCTTTTACGAAAGGATCACCGGAATTGAAATCTTGTGGGCGATACGGCAGAATTTCCAAATCACTGCTTACTGATAAATTAATTTTGCGTATCTTGTTTCTATCATTAAAACGATTTCCCTCAAATATGTTTGAGACAAGCGCAATATCAATATCACTCCACTCAGTATATCTGCCGGTTGCGTAACTGCCGAATAAAATCGCTTCTTTTATCGGGATGTTATTTTCTCTTAAAGCTTGTATATATTTTTCAATTATTTTCCGGACTCGATCAGGGATTTCAACCACTGATAATTCTCCTTTATTTTATTAAAATACATCTCAGTAAAATCTTTTGTGCAACTATTATAAAAATCATGCTTGAAATCAGGATATCTTACTTCGAGATTGAAATCATTTACTTCATCAAAAAATATTTGTCTTTCATCTGTCAATTCGATTAAGGATTGTTCTGCAAGTTTAACTAAATTGTGTGTTTTGGGCGGCACTTTATCATGTTTCAAAGCAAATATTGCTTTTATAGCTTTTTCCAGCACCAAATGTGCTATAAACAAACACCAGTCATATTTTTTTGATTCAAAGAGACTTTCCGCGGCTTTTAGGTCATGGCCAGCTCCTTGCAGCCAGTATCTGATATGTTCATCTTTAGTCATTTATTTTGCTGAATTTGTTAAATCCGTTAGAGAAATATGAACTTTGAACCTGTAGCATTTCAATGAAATATAGACTAATAGTTTACTAAAATCAATTAATTATTGATGATTATGTAAAAATCCCCAAACCGTCATGCCGGACCTGATCCGGTATCCGGAACCCAATGGAATTAATGGTTAGCGCTAAAGCCTCACTGTGTGCCCGGCCTTCGCCGGAATGACGAAAGTGGGTATTTCCCGGTTTTAAATAAAAACAACAATAATAACTTAATCGGATTAAGTTTTAGATAAAATCCAAATACGGTTACCCTTTATCAAAAACAGAATATTCTGCAATTTCATCATCTTCAACGAATAACATCCGATTATATCCATTATAGCATTTATAAATTAATATTTACAAAATCAAAAGGTTGTGAGATAAAGAAAAACGCTTATGACCAATACAAACTTATTGAAATAATCCGGTTTATTAATATGCTTTGCGAGCTTTCCATAAGAAATTTTGCAATAATTGATGATCTTCACATACGTTTTTCTGACGGTCTGACTGTTTTAAGCGGTGAGACGGGGGCAGGCAAATCTATTATTATAAATGCTGTCAACCTTCTGCTTGGAAGCAGGGCTACTTCAACACTGGTCAGAACCGGAGAAGAAGCTGCCGAGCTTGAAGCCCTGTTTGAAATTATTCCTGAAAGTAAAACAGCAAAGCTCATGAAAGAACAGGATTATGATCCTGCCGACGGCCTTCTTATAAGAAGAATCATTTCAAAAAATGACAGGCACAGAATATATATAAACGGAAGACTTTCCACCATTCAGATATTAGGGTCCATAACCGAAAATCTTGTCAGTATTTCAGGGCAGCACGCCCACCAGGGACTGTTGAAAGAAGAACAGCATCTTTTGATTCTTGACCAGTTTGCCGGCCTTGTTCCGATTAGAAATGAACTATTTGAATTATATCATGAAATGATTCCTGTTGCTAAAAAATTAAAAGAGCTTAAATCCGTAAAAGACCGCCAGGCCGAACAAATCGATTATCTTTCGTACCGGAAAAAAGAGATAACTGATGCGGCAATTAAACAGGATGAAGATACCACTTTGGAATCTGACCGAATCAGACTTAAAAACATTGAAGCTATATTTGAAGCTGTAAATAATAGTGTTGAGGAGCTGCACAGCATGCGCGGAGCTGTAATTGAGAGGCTTGCTGATGTCAGAAAAAATCTTGAAAAAGCAGGAAAGCTTGATCCTGCACTCTCATCAAAAGCTGAATCCATTGAACAGGCGGCATATAATATAGAAGAAATATCCAATGAGCTTAGAAACTATCTTGTTAAGATACAAACGGATGAAAAAGAGCTGGAAGCTATAGAAGCGCGGCTGGATTTAATAAACAAGCTGAAACGAAAATACGGAGGATCCGTACAGGCAATTTTTGAAAAACTTGAAGAAACTGAAAAAGAGCTTTCCGGTATTGAAAATATCGCTGAAAATATCTGCGAAACTCAAAAAAAACTTGATGAAATGCACAAACAGCTTGATGCCTGCGCTAAATTGCTTTCGGGAAAAAGAAAAGAAAACGCAAAAAAATTTGCAGCAAAAGTTGAAAAAGAACTGTCAACTCTTAAAATGTCCGGCACTAAATTCGAAGTGTCTTTACAGGCACAACCTGCATCAAGCGGCGTCGATTCAATCTTTTCGGCAGACGGCTGTATTGTGAATGAAACAGGAATTGACAATGCAGTATTTATGATTGCTCCGAATGTTGGAGAAGCATTAAAACCTCTTTCAGCAATTGTTTCCGGAGGTGAGCTTTCAAGGACTATACTTGCTTTAAAAGCTCTTCTTGCTGAAACCAAAACGGTTGAGACGATTATATTTGATGAGGTTGATGCGGGTATAGGCGGTGCTGTCGCCGAAGTCGTAGGGCGGAAAATGGCATCTCTTGCAAAAAACTACCAGATAATCTGCATTACTCATCTTGCCCGGATTGCAAGTTTTGCTGATCACCATTTCAGGATATCAAAGCATGTGGCGGACGGTAAAACCAAAACAGTAATTACTCCCTTAGACAAAAATGAACGTATTGAAGAAATCGCCAGAATGCTTGGCGGTGAAAAAATAACCGATGCAACCATTGCACATGCACTTGAAATGCTTGAAAATAAATGAATGAACCAATTGCAAAACGCCAAATTATGGCCGATTTTTGCGTTGAGCTCGAATAAATATGTTTTATTTTTAAAATTCCGTTGATCCCAAAAGATACAATGGTTACAGGATTAAATTGATTTTAATGGACTTTTTGCAAGTTTATAATATTTTACTGTTTGATATCTTGATGTTATGCGATATATAAGAAATCTATATAATAAATTTTCTTTTTCCAATTTAAGCCCGCAGTCTCTGGTTACATTGAGTTTTATAAGTGTTATTTTAATCGGAACATTTTTATTGTCCCGACCTTTTGCTTCAACCGGCCCCGCGTTAAATTTTGTTGATTCTCTTTTTACTTCAACTTCGGCTACCTGTGTTACAGGATTAATTGTTGTTGATACCGGCTCCTGTTTTTCAATGGCCGGCCAGATTATTATTCTTATTCTGATTCAGGCAGGCGGTCTGGGAATAATGTCTTTTTCTACTCTTTTGCTGTTTTTTTTCCATGGCAGATTCGGTATCGGGAGCAGAGAAGTTATTCAGGAAACTTTAGCCTTTTTTGATACAATTGATATAGGCTCACTTTTAAAATCGGTCTTTATATTTACATTTGCTTTTGAGGCCATAGGCGCAGTACTTTTAACAATCCGTTTTCTTTTCGATATGCCCTTTGACAAAGCTCTTTTCACAGCCGCTTTTCACTCAGTTTCTGCTTTCTGCAATGCCGGTTTCAGTACTTTTCCTGATAGTTTAACTGCTTATCGTTCAGACATTTTTGTTAATTCAATAATTATGTTTTTAATAATCAGCGGCGGCATCGGTTTTATAGTAATATACGAACTCTATAAGAATCGCAAAAAAGGGCTCTCTTTTCACAAACTATCACTTCATTCCAGAGCTGTCCTTTTGTTTTCCGGTTTACTTATAATTATTGGAACTGTTTTTCTGTTTATTTTTGAATATAATGTTTCAATGAAAGGATACAGTCTTCTTGCAAAAATTCTTTCTTCTATGTTTCAATCCGTTAGTGCACGTACAGCCGGGTTTAATACCATCGACATATCTACAGTATCCATGTCTTCTTTGTTGGTTATTGCAAATCTGATGTTTATTGGCGCATCCCCGGCATCTTGCGGCGGCGGCATTAAAACGGCAACTCTGGCGGTAATTTTTGCATTTATAAGATCTAAAATCAATGATACGAAAAACGTAAACTTGTTTTACAGTACGCTGCCTTTTAAAGTAATTTCAAAAGCGATAGTTCTTGTTGTTTTTGCTATTCTAACCGTAATTCTTTTCTCTTTTCTGATTACAATAGCGGAGTTTCATAATACTCCTTTCAGTGATAACGGAACTCAATTTATTCAGATATTTTTTGAAGTTGTGTCCGCTTTCGGCACTGTTGGCCTTTCTGCCGGTATCACAGCCGCTCTTTCCCCGGCTAGCCGTATTTTATTGACAATAGTGATGCTGATAGGCAGAGTCGGACCTCTTACTTTAGCAGTAGTTATAGCTACTCATGATGAAAATGACATCCAATATGCAGAAGATAATATTTTAGTGGGATAATAAATATGAAAAATATAGCTGTAATCGGCCTTAGCAGTTTTGGATTTTATCTTTGTAAATCACTTAGTTATCTCGGTTATAATATAATGGCCGTTGAGGTCAAAGAAGAAATAGTGAATCAGGTTAAACCATTTGTGCGCAAAGCTGTGATCGGTGATGCCAAGGATAAGACTTTTTTAATGAAGCTGGGCATCACTGATTTTGATACAGTTGTCATTTCCGTTGGCAGCAAATTAGATGTAAGCGTATTAATTACGCTTTATATGAAGGAATTAAATATTAAAAACATTATTGCCAAAGCTGTTAATGAAGATCATGCAAAAATACTGGAAAAAATAGGGGCGACACATATTGTTTTTCCCGAACGCGATCTGGCGGAACAAATGGCGAATACAATATCTTCTCCGAATTTTTTAAAGTATATTCCTCTTACCGAAGGTTTCAGCCTGATTGAGGTGACACCGCCAAAAGAATGGCGCGGGAAAAAACTAAAGGATTTAATGCTGAGAAACCGATACGAAATTCAAATTGCAATGATCAGAGAAATCATTCCGGAAAGAGTTGTAATACCTGATGGTGATTTTATTCTAAAAGAAAGTGATATTCTTTATATTATCGGTAGTGATGAACACATCAGATCTTTGCAAAAAGATATAGGTTAAGCCTCATTTCCTTGGTCCGCATCGCTGAGAGTCAAAAAAAATAATACAGATATCCTATCCCGATAGTAATATAAGCCCGGAAAACAGGCTTCTTTTTATATATGGCACAATATTTGCTTTTTAAACAAGATTGATCAAACCGGTCTTTTATAAAGTTTTGGTTAATATTCATGATGTTAACTGAATTCATCTTGCCGGTAATTTTATAAGTTAATTCTCCTTTAAGTAACTTAGCAATAATAAATTGAACAATTATGTTGACATTTAGCTACGGTAATGATATGCGTTATGTATGTCAAACACTGTTGAGAAAATCAAGGTAAAGTATGGGTATTTACGTTCACATTTAGATGAGAAGGTTC
>NZ_JBAMMY010000003.1:0-1662 GCF_051233685.1 Desulfobacterium sp. N47 | reverse complement strand
ACGGGTATTGATATATTGATTGACATGATTAAATTTGCCTGCTATTTGTATTTGGTATGCCACGAAAAGCCAGAATTGATGCTGCGGGTGCGCTTCACCACATCATCGTGCGTGGAATCGAGCGCCGGAAAATCTTTTGGGACGATGCCGATCGTGACTCCTTTGTAAACCGGCTTGGCCATGTGTTGATTGAGACGCATACCGATTGTTTTGCATGGGCGATGATACCCAACCATGTGCATCTTTTGATGCGTACTGGTCTTACGCCGATCGCCACCGTCATGAGAAGACTTTTGACGGGCTATGCCGTCCAATTCAATCGGCGGCATCGTCGCCATGGCCATCTTTTTCAGAATCGATACAAGTCAATTCTTTGCCAGCAGGACCCTTATTTACTGGAGTTGGTACGTTACATTCATCTAAACCCCTTGCGTGCCAAGCTTGTGCCGGACTATAAAAGCTTAAAGAGGTTTTCCTATGGTGGGCATTGTGCTTTAATGGGAAAATGTAACAATGATTGGCAAAACACGGAATATATATTGTCCTTATTCGGGCAGAAGGTATCTGAGGCGCGGCGTTTATATAACAAATTTGTAGAGGAAGGTGTTAGCGACGGCAAAAGACCTGAATTGGTTGGCGGCGGTTTAATACGGAGCTTGGGTGGGTGGATTTCCGCCAAAGCGTTGCGTGGAACGAAAGACCGAATTAAAGGAGATGAACGTATCCTGGGGGATGGCAATTTCGTCCAAGAGGTTTTAGTAAGCTGCCAGCAGCAACTTGAACGTCGCTACCACTATCAGGCCAAGGGCTATGATTTTGATTGGCTGGTTGGCCAAGTGGCAACCCTATTTGGTGTAGACCAAGATATCGTTACGCGACCGGGAAGGTATCCAGACACGGTTGAAGCTCGCAGCGTGCTATGTTACTGGGCAGCACGTGAACTTGGCATCAGCACCTTGGAGCTTTCCAAACGGCTTGGCATTTCACAACCCACGGCCAGCCAATCGGCAAAACGGGGCGAAAAAATCGTGAAAGAAAAGCAACTCAAGGTGATGGGATGATCTATGTCAATAAATCAATACCCGTCCCCTATGTCCATACGTCCCCTATGTCCATACCCCAGGCCCTACGGAAGATCAGATGGCATTAATTTTAAAAAATGACCAGCGGCCAATTCCCGTTCACCCTGACTTTTAGGTTTTATGATAGCATCAAGGGTGATATGATTCAGAACGTCAAACATTTGAGAAATATGGGCCTTGGGGCATGGATCGCCATGTCTGCCTTCCCAGACACCGAAATGTTCTTTGATTTCAGTCTCGTCCGGAACTGTGACGGTTGACCCGTCAACACCAACCGGGCGCATTCCGTACCACGTTTTAAGAGGCGCTTGTTGTTCATATTCCTGGACGGTTTTCTCATTGAGTTCAATAAAGGCCGAGGGCTTAAGCTTTTTTCTGGCTTTGGAGACAGCGCCTTTGGTAACTTCAGGATTCGCAACCTCTTGGTTGTTTATTGTTTTATAAAATGCTTTTAATTCTGTTTCGTAAGAGCCCTTATTCAAATTGGCAAAGAATGCAATTAAGTTTTTGAAGGAAAGAGCAGTATTTCGGATGAAATCTTTAGAAGATTCCTTGTGGCGCTTTTGGAAATCTTCTGAAT
>NZ_JBAMMY010000001.1:0-3574 GCF_051233685.1 Desulfobacterium sp. N47 | reverse complement strand
CAACCAAGCAGAATCAGTGCGTCGAGAACCTTTTGTGCTTTGTGCTTACCCTTGGTGGTAAGTTCGCCAAGAGCTTCACGTTCGTCTTTGGTCAGTGTTACGATATATTTTTTCATATTCAATCCTCCTTGGTTGATTATGAAATAATATTATCATACTATTTACGACATTGCAAGCATGACTAGACAGCAGTGCCGACAGCCCTGAAGGAATTGCTATGCCAGGATCCCCCATTACCGGATCGTTGGACAAGAGTATGATATCCCGAACCGGATCCTCAGTCAGAGTCGCTGAAAAACCGTCGGGGCTGACAATGGCCGTGGGTCTGCGTAAAAAGTTCTCAAATTAATAGGAATAGACTCAGCCTGAGCATACGATGCTGACAATGCCAAGAAAATAGCTAATATAAATTCTCCTGCATACTTCATTGTGCTTCCTCCTTTTTTACGGATGGTTTTGTTAAAATTTCTTGGTTTTTTATACAAGGACAAACTTGATATAGATATTATCAACTTATCTAACATGGAACGACTTACAGATAGCCTACAGATTGAATGAAAAATGAACTTTTTTTGATTTTTTTTAGTGGGGGATATTACCTTATCCGGACAAGCCGGAACCAAAAAAGGTAGTTTACTAATTCACTATATTTTGAAGTAGTATAGGTATAGCGGAGACCTCGAAGGGTGTGTTATATCGGCATAACTTAATTTGTGTTTTAGGTATTGTTCTTTGCACTCTTCTTTTTATAAACTGCAAGCCATTCTTCGTAAAATTCATCATAGCAGTTCTGTTCTATAGCTTCTCTTATGTCTTTCATGAGATCCTGGTAGAAGGTCAGGTTGTGAATGGTAAGAAGCGTTTCGGCAAGAGGGTCACGGGAAAAGAGGAGATAGCGCAGAACCATTCTGGGGTATGTTCTGCATGTGTAGCAGTTGCATTTTGTATCAAGCGGAAATTTGTCTTTGCGGTAGGTTTTATCAAGGATTCTGATTTTACCCATTCGGGTGAAAAGGGTTCCCTGTCTGGCGTATCTGGTGGGAATCACGCAATCGAACATATCCATCCCGCCTTTTACAGCTGCAAGTAAATCTTCGGGAAGCCCCACTCCCATCAAATATCTTGGTTTTTGTTCCGGAAGAAAAGGCGCTGTAACCTCAACCACTTTTTTCATAAGTTCAAAACCTTCGCCTACGCTAACTCCGCCGATTGCAAAACCGTCAAACGGAATCGAGGTGATTCCGACAGCACTTTTTTGCCGAAGGTCAGGATAAATTCCTCCCTGAACTATTCCGAACATAAACTGGTATTCTTTTAATTCAACTTTTCTACAGCGTTTCGCCCACTCAGTTGTCCGGTCAACCGATTTTTCTATATATTCTCTTGATGCTGTATGCTCCACGCATTCATCGAAAGCCATTACGATGTCTGCTCCAAGATCGCGCTGAATTTCCATTGAGCGCTCAGGAGAAAAAAAGATGCGTTCCCCGTTTTCCTCATATGAAAAGGAAACACCATCATCGCTTATTTCTTTTCCCGGAAGAGAAAAAACCTGAAAACCGCCTGAGTCGGTAAGTATGGTTTTATCCCAGCCCATAAAACGATGAAGACCGCCCAAACGTTTAACCGTAGCAAGTCTTTCTCCGATAGAAAGATGATAAGTGTTTGCAAGAACAACTTCGGAATTTGTTTCGGCAACATCTCTTGGCGTAATGGATCGCACAAATCCTGCGGTGCCAACAGGCATAAATGCCGGTGTATGCACAATGCCGTGAGCCGTTTGAAACTCACCTTTTCTTGCACCGCAAGAATCAACGGCAACAAGATTAAATCTGATATCTTTTGGTTTCATTTTTATCCCTGTAATAATTAATGGACCTGCAAACAATACCCAAACCGTCATACCGGAGTTGATCCGGTATCCGGAACATAATAAATTAAGACGTATCCATAAATCCATTGCCGTTATATTTGAATATTTCAGTAGTTGCAAGAATCTCAATAATTCCGAGGTGAAATAATCAGAAATCGAGCGGGCTTTTAGCTTCTTTTAGTGTCCGGCTTTTTACGGTATGCGTATAAATCATTGTCGTTCTCACATCACTATGGCCCAGCAGTTCCTGAATTGTCCGGATATCATAGTTTGCCTGCAATAAATGGCTGGCGAAGCTATGATGAAAGGTATGAGCGGACGCACGTTTTGTAATCCTTGACTTGTCTACCGCCTTTTTTATGGCTTTTTGAACAAGGCTTTCATGCAGGTGATATCGCCGGTATCCCCCGCTTTTCTTTTCATAAGTCAATTGCATTGCCGGGAAAAACCACTGCCAGATAAAATCCTTTGCTGCATTTTTGTATTTTAACTCTAATGCATTTACCAGAAATACCCCGGCATATTTTTTTTCAAGGTCCCGCTTATGCAAATCTTTCAATGTCTCAAGATGTCTTCGAAGTTCCGGAAGCATCGTTTCAGGGAGAGGTACGGTTCTATCCTTCTGCCTTTTGCCGTCGTGAACCGTTAATATACCGGCATCAAAATTCATGCAATGCACACGAAGGCCAATACATTCAAACAGCCTAAGACCGCACCCGTAAAGCAATTTTACAACAAAAAAGGGGGTTCTAAAAAATTCAGGATATTATCGATTTCCTTACGAGATAAAACCACAGGGATATAAGGCTTCCTCTTTGCCCTCACAACCCCGTCAAATTTCCCAAATTCCCTGCCTAAGATGTGCCGATAAAAAAACAACAGCGAATTAAATGCTTGGTTCTGGGTGGTAGAAGATACTTTTTGCTTCACAGCCAAAGAAGTTAAGAATTCTTTAACATCGCCCGATGAAAGCAATTCCGGGTTCTTGCTTTTTGTAAAAGTCTGGAATTTTCGAACCCATTCTTTATAAGCCCTGAGAGTTTTTGGAGAATAATGCCTTACACTTATTTCATTCTCCAATCCGGAATATTCCGCTTTCCACGAAGTGCCGGTTACTTGAGCAACAAGATTACTATCCGCCGAAATATTTTTTATTGATGAAGGATTAACAGGTTTTGATGTATTCTTGTTTTGGCTGGGTTGGCTGCAGACTCACGGACAGAAAACGCTTTAACATTTTTAGAAGTAAAATCTTTCTGAGGATTTACAGATTGGGTTACAATTTTCTTGTCGGTGGGATCTTTTATCTTAATTATCTCATAATACAGATTTACTGCAATTATCGCCTGATCTTGCTGCTCTTTTGTCTGTTTTTTTTCTTGAAGCTTACGGATAAATATGGGCAGGCTATCTTTATACGCAGGTGTGTAGCTATACTTGCCGCAAAAGTCCAGATAGTAACGCAGCCATTTTTTATAAGCCCATTGTAAATTATCAGGAATTTTGGTTCCTCGCTATTTTGTGTTCTACAACAACTGCCGGTTTCACCAGGCCTTAAATTACAAGACTCCGGCTGAGGTGCATTATCAAAGGACATAAAGCCTGATAATAATGGGGGCTCTGCCCCCAAACCACCGGGATTTAACGCTTAACGGGCATAAACAGATTAGATGAAAAGATGGGCCGCACAAAAGATGCACG
>NZ_JBAMMY010000323.1:0-27994 GCF_051233685.1 Desulfobacterium sp. N47 | reverse complement strand
AATGTTCCCGCTCTATCTCCAAGCTTTCAATAGTTTCTTCCATCGGCTTCCTCCTATGGTCTGAATGCTTAACAAGCAATCAGACTATAGGCGAAATATCTCGCCTTGTCAAGTTTTTACCCATATTTATGTCGCAGACCCCTGGTATTTGTTTCTAAATACCGTCACAGAAAGATATACGGAGAAATCAGAAAGAAAATTGGAGGAATCATCAGGGATTTGTGTCGACAGAAAGGGATCGAGTTGCATGAGGGACATGCGAAATCGGACCATATCCATTTACTTGTGAGTATTCCGCCAAAATACAGTGTTTCGAATACGGCAGGATTTATAAAAGGTAAAAGCGCAATCAGGATTCATCGGGAGGTTTTAAATGTCAAGAGGATGACCGGATTAAGCTTTTGGTCGACAGGATATTGTGTAAGCACAGTTGGATTAGACGAAGAAACAATAAGAAAATATATCCAAGAGCAAGATAAACAAGACGAATGGATGTTTAGCCCCTTCTGGGGCTTTCCCTAAGATAATGCCTCCTTCGAGGAGGCTTCATCAAACCACGTCCTATGGGCGTGGTAGGTGATTTAGCTGCCGGGAGATATTCGCTTCGTCGCGTATGTTAATTTTTTCACCGGATTTCACCGAACAGAAATTACAGTTGTATATGCATCCGTCAGCGATAATAACAGGGATCACATCGTAATCCGAATGCCGGGTGTCCGGTGGAAGCACAGATATAGAACTTCCGATGATACTGTGAATATCGGGTTCGTCGGGCAAGCCGGAATTATTATTAATTATTTTTTTCAGCAGCGCTCTTTTCTGAATAAGCCGGTTCATCGATAATATCTTTTAAATTACGTACAAAGCATTGAAGGGAATTAAGGGCATTCAAAACATATTGGCTTTTAAATGGCCTGTAGTCGAAAATCGAGTTGGAATCATAATTGAGGCATAGTGTGTAGTATTCGCCTTCATATGCGAAAGCATTATTGTAACCCATACCTGCAGTGTAAAATATCCAGTCATTTCCTTTTGTGAGTTTCAGCCAGTCTTCACGAGACCAATCACCACGCTTTCCGCTAATTATTTTCGCCCTGCCGTTTAAATCAAAGATATATTCGTAATCTTCTGTTCGAATCTTTATATAATTTCCATAACGGATTGGATGGGACGCTTTGCTGTATTTATCTAAACCTGACTCTCTTGAAACGGAGAATTTATTTAGCTTTGAAGCGCACTCGGCTGGCATAAAAATTTATCAGTTTGTTTAAAATTTGAAGTATTTTCGTGTAATAAATTATAATGTTATCATAATATACATATTTTGAATAGTAGCAACAACAGTAAAAGTCAACTAAGGAGAAACAAAGGGCCAGGCGAATCATACTCAATAATGCTTACCTTGCTATCATTAACTATTTCATTGAATAATATATTAATTCTTATTAACAGGTTGTAAGTTACCGGTGCTTTCAGCTCTCAGCTTAACTTTTGCAGGCGGTCTCGAAAAAGGCGACGCGATCTTAACCGCTTCCATAACGCTTTTGTCCAGAATTTCCTTCCCGGAACTCTGGTATGCAGCAACAGAAATTGCCGCCGGAGCTTCGGTTCCTGTCAGCAAGTCCTGCTGGGCAATAACTGGCCGGGTAGAACCACCGTTGGTTCAACGGGCAGTTGTTTTGGTTGAACAGGCGTCTGTTTCATCTACCCAATAGGTTTCAGACTTGATTCCCGGCAGCCGTGAGCATGACGTTTCCGTTCATACCCCCGCTTTCTGTATGGCCTGTTTTTGTCGCCGCAATGTTTCGACATCCACCACGATGTCCTGAAGCGGCTGCCGGCGGATTCTGTGGGGCAGGGCCAGCTCCGCTGCGACGCCGATATCATCCTTGGTCACCCGGGTGCGTCCGTTGTAAGCCGCCAGGGTTTTGGCCACTTTCAGGATGATGATGTCGCCGCGATGGCCATCTACTCCAACATCCAGACAGTACCCGGCAATCTCGTACAATAGCGGCCGGTCGATAATAACATCCGGATAAAGTGCGATCGCTTTTTCGATTTTCTCCACCAATATTCTGGATTCGTCTTCCCACAGCCCGCAAAAACTTTCGGGAGATTCATCAAAGGCCAAACGCCTTTCCATGATGGCCACGCGGGCATTGGAATCATTGATACCCCCGATGTTCACGCAGAGCCCAAACCGGTCCAGAAGCTGGGGACGTAATTCGCCTTCTTCCGGGTTCATGGTGCCCACCAGGGTAAAGCGAGCGGGATGGGAAAAGCTCACCCCTTCCCGCTCGATCGTGTTCACGCCCATAGCCGCTGAATCGAGCAGCACATCCACCACATGGTCATCCAGCAGATTCACCTCGTCAACATAGAGAATTCCCCGATGGGCCGCTGCCAGAATGCCGGGCTCCACCCGCTTTTCACCTTTTTTAAGGGCATGTTCCATATCCATTGTTCCCACCACGCGGTCTTCTGTGGCCCCTACCGGCAGCTCAACCACGCGGATGCCGCGTTTGACGGTCTCTCCCGGTTCGGGGGGCTCCATTTTACGATGACATGCCGTGCGGGCGCATTCCCGGCACACCTCGTGCGTCTCGTTGGCAGACAATTGAAAAGGGCAATCCCGAACCATCTCGATGGCGGGAAGGATCTCCGCCAGAGCGCGAACCGCCGTGGACTTGGCAGTGCCTTTTTCACCGCGGATCAGGACTCCGGAAAGGGTGGGATTGATGATATTTAAAATCAGGGCCAGCTTCATTTTATCCTGGCCCACAATGGCGACAAACGGGTAAACGGATTTTTGGTTCATTGAGCATTCTCCTTTGCTATATTCAGAAGGCTTTCGCTCTTCAGATCTTCAATTTTATAATATTGCGCATTCATCGCGCCTGCCAGTTTTTGGGCCAGCCCGAACTTAACCAGCCCCTGGCTCTCCGTATCAACGACTATGATGCGGATTCGTCCGTCATCGCTAAGCCGGGCGGCAAAATCAACGGCTTCATCCATCGGTTTTTTTTCTCCCAGGGATACATTCGATCTGCCGTCGGTAATAATGATCACGATGGGTCTGGCAGTGGGCTCGCGCAGCAGGTAATTACGCAAAACTTCATATGTCTTGGCTATACCTGCTGACAGCGGTGTGCGTCCTCCCACCGGCATTTCCCGTAAAAGTCCTGCGGCCAGCTCGATGGAGGAAGTGGGCGGCAGATTCACCACGGCTTCTGATTTTCGAAAAGATATCATGGCGACCCGGTCCCGTTTCTGATAGGCATCCAGCAATAGCGACATAATAGCACCCTTGGAGGCGATCATCCGGCTGCGGGCTCCCATGGAGCCGCTGGCATCCACCAGAAACAGCAGAAAATTGCCGATCCGCCGCTCCCGGATTTTTTCACGGATATCTTCGGATCGCAGCACCACGGCAAGACCGCTTGCATTTTCCCGGTGCAACTGGTGCGGGGCCGCAGCCCGAAGTGTTGCATCCAGCGCCACGTCCCCGGTTCCGGCAACAGATGTGCTTTTTACATAACGCCCCTGTTTCTGGGCAATCCGGGTGCGGGATCTGCGGCCTGAACCCCGTCGAAGCACCCGGTCTTTGGGAGTTGTGAATTTTTTAACCTTAAACGTTTCTCCCGTCTCGAAAATCTGATCGATGACATCGTTTTTCCGTTCCTGATCATTGGGTTGAGAATCAGGACGGGACTCCCAGGAATCAGCCGGAGGCCCCGTTTCCTCCGGCTGATTGCCCTGCCCGGATTCCCGTGAATCCTGTTCCTGGTTTTCCCGGCTGTCTTCCTGCTCATCTGCGTTATCTTCGGAAGGAGGCTCCTCCTTTTGATCGTGGTCGTGTTGCGGCGGCAGAGGCGGTGGAGACGGTGCAGCCTCGCGTTTTCTGTGGGTGAGAGCCAGCATGGCCACTTCACGGATATCGTCTATCGTAACTTCGGCGTGTTCCCTAAACGCAGCCATGGCTCTCGCGGCCTGCTCGATGACCAGGTCGGCCCGGTGTCCGGCCACGTTGTTTTCCGTACAGATTTCACAGATCAGGGTTCTTATGTGACGGGGCATTGTGATACTGTTTAAAAACTCGCTGGCAACGACAATCTGCCGGGCAATCCTGTTATTTTCGCTTTCAAAGCGCCGGATAAAACCCGAAGGGTCGGCATCGAATTCTTCCCGCCGCTGTATCAGCGTTGCACGGTTTTCCGGATCTTTTTCCGAAGAGATTTCTGCACAGAGGCCGAAACGATCCAGAAGCTGGGGTCTGAGCTCGCCTTCTTCCGGATTCATGGTTCCCACCAGAATAAACCGCGAGGAATGCGCAAAGGATATGCCCTCCCGCTCGATCACATTCCGTCCGGATGCCGCCGCATCCAGAATAATATCCACAATGTGATCATCCAGAAGGTTCACTTCATCCACATACAAAATCCCCCGGTGGGCTTTGGCAAGAAGCCCAGGCTGCAACACCCGGCGCCCTTTTTTAATCGCCTGGTTGAAATCGATTCCGCCTGCGACCCGATCTTCCGTGGCGTTTAACGGAAGAGTGATTACCCGGGTTTGCCGCAGGCTTTCCTGAATCGAGCCGTCATTTTGCCGGCACAGATCGCAGAAATCATGAAGCCGGCCAGGGTCGCAGGAATACGGACAGCCTCTAACAACGCTGATTTCGGGCAGCAAAGCCGCCAGAGCGCGAACCGCCGTGGACTTGGCCGTGCCTTTTTCTCCCCGGATCAATACACCGCCGACGGCCGGGTTCACGGCATTGAGAATCAGAGCCTGTTTCAGTTGATCCTGACCCACAATCGCTGAAAACGGATATACTTGATGATGCATGGTCTGGTTATAACTCCTTTTTGACGATTTCGCGCGCGGCTGTCATCTTGGTTTTTACTTCGGTCATCATGACATCCCAGTTCGCAACATCTTCTGTCGTAAGAATATCCACAGATCCGCCCTGAAAGTCCCCTTTGATATCCCCCATGCCTTCTTCGATGCAGCCTTCGATCTCCAGATAACGTTCCTTGAGCGATTCCAGCACCTCGGAATCGGCGGTCCAGAGGCCGCGGCTTTCGGCTTCCAGAAGTCTTCTGCCGATTTCTTCCAGGGCCCAGGGGTTGTTCTTTTCAAAAAATTCCCGGTTTTCCTTATCCAGCATGAAAGTTTTGGCGATATCATCGAAAATCCAGTCATCCACTTCCTGGGTTGTCGCTTCCCAGCCATATACCCGGCCGACCCGGCTGGAAATGTCTCCGGCGCCTTTGTATCCATGGCGCTTCATCCCTTCGATCCACTTGGGATTCAAGAGCTTGGTGCGCACCACTCTTCGAATTTCATCCGCAAGATCACCGACGGAAACATTTTCGGGCTCCCGGGTGTCGCCATAATAGCTTTTTACCGCCTTGCCGGAGATGTTTCGCGCTGCGGCCGTCATCCCGCCGTGAGTGCCATAATAGCAGCAGCATCCAAACAGATCATATTCATCGGTAACCACCTTGTTGAAAGTGACATCCACACTTTTTAAGGAATGGATCAGTTCTTTCTGTGATTCCTCTCCAAACACATCCTTGCCGTATGCATAGCCGTTCCAGTAAACAAAAATGTCCGTCAGATCGGCTTCAGTTTTCCATGCCGACGCATACACCGCCAGATTGACCCCCGGCATATAGGTGCCGGGTTTAGAGGAAAACACCCGATAGGTGGCCTTTCGCCAGGCAGCAAGGTCTTCGGGGGGCGCATTTTCCGCCCGGATTTTTTCCAGGGCGTGCTTGCGGATAAAATTCATCTCTTCCGGTTCATCCAGCGAAGCCACCGCATGTATGGCCTGATCCACCAGCTCAAGACAGTTGTAAAAATTATCCCTGGAAATCCCGGAGGCGCGAATCGTTACATCCACGCGGGGTCTTCCCAGTTCTTCCAATGGGATGATTTCAAACCCATTCACCTTGCCGTTTGTCAGCCAGGAGGGCTTGACGCCGATCAGGGACATGATCTGGCCCATGCCTTCGCCATCGGACCACATGATATCGGTGCACATCCAGAAAATGGCCACGTTTTCCGGGATGCGGCCTTCCTCTTTTTCGTGCTTTTCGATCAGCGCTACAGCCAGTTTTTCGCCGATCTTGTAAGCCGCCAGCGTGGGGACTTTTTCCGGGTACAGGGAATAGAAATTCCGGCCCGTGGGAAGAATATCGTCCCGGCCTCTGGTAATCAGTCCGGATGGCCCGGATGGCAGATATCCGCCCTCAAAGCCGTGCTGCAACGCATCGATCTCCCGGGAAGCATCAATACGCAAATCCAGATCATCAATGTGCTCACGCAGGCCTTCAAGCAGTTCCAGTTCTGCCGGGTTCTTCATGTAAGCGCCCAGGATTTCTGCTGCCCTGGCCTTGAACTGACCGTTGCCGCTTGTAAGTAATTCACGAATAACATTTTTGCCGAGACCTTCGATTTCTTCCAGAAGCTGACCGTAACTGAGCATAAAACCATCATGTACCATGCCCTGATCCTTCAACAGTTCGGCCAGATCAAGACCCATGACGCGGCAGATGATTTTTCGAAGTGAGTTTTTCTCTCCGGCGTCAAAGCGCAGTATGGCGTTGATAAAATCGACCCGCTGATCACCATCTGGAATTTCGCCGAAAATGTGCATACCGTCCTGAATCTGGGTATTTCGAATGCGGCCTAAAGCTTCATGGGTTTTGCGGACGGTTTCGGCAAAAGGATTATCCGCCTTGTAACGGATTTCATGGGTAAGATCGGTCTTTTCAATTCCTTCCATGATAAGATGCTCCAGCGTATGCGCCCGGCCCTTATCGGTTATTTTAGCCTGTTCGAATTCGGCCAGCAGGCGGTCCAGTTCTTCCAGCCCTTCGTAAAGTCCTCCCTGCTGCATCACGGTTTGCATGTGATCGACCAAGGTCGCATATGACCTGCGCTTGGCAATTGTGCCCTCCGGCGGATTGTCCGCATTGTATATGTAAAGATGGGGCAGTGTGTGAATGGCCAGATCCGGCAAGCAGGATTCCGAAAGTCCCACGCCTTTTCCGGGCAGAAATTCCAGGTTGCCGTGCGTGCCGACGTGCACCACCGCGTGCGCGCCGAAGGTATCTTCAATATAGCGGTAGGTGGCCAGATACTGGTGAGGCGGCGGTACATCCGGATCATGCAGTATCTTGCACACCCGCCCGTCGCATTTGGGCCCGGCGCAACCCCGTTTGGGCTGAACGCAGACAACCGCGTTTCCGTAGTCAACGCCGGTCACCAGGATGGTGTCCTCGTAAACCATAGCCGGAGGAATGCCGTTGAGTTCTTCTCCGGGCGGGTTTCCCCAGGCCTCGCTTATGCGCTTTCTGGTTTTTTCCGGAAAGGTTTCCCACCATTTCAGATAATCGGAAAGGTTCACCCGGCCAAGTGTGCCGCCCTTGGACACGATTTCATCCACGGTGGTCCAGCGGAACTCGGAGATGGCTTTTCGCTCTATAATGGTATCGATCAGCTCCTTTCCTGTTTCAGGAGGATTGACCAGGTAACCTTTTGCCGCCATGTCCTTTAGAATACGAGCCACGCTCTCTAAGGTATCCAGATGAGCGCCGACGCCGACCGTAGCTTCCACCGAAGCGCACGGGTTATTGTGCAGAACAAAGGCCACCTTCCTTTCTGCAACCGGGGTGCGGCGAAGCCGAACCCATTGGGCCACGCGGGAAGCCAGCCTGGCGCATCGTTCGGCAATGGCAACCCGGTCTTCCACAGTTTCCCCGCTCTTTTCGTCCTGGCTGTTTTTTCCGGCTCCCACAATCATCGGCTCGATAATGCCCTCAAATTCCGGCAAGGCCACAGACCATGCAATGCCGGCTCCGATTCCCTGGCCGTCTTCCTCCCATTGCTCAATGGTTTTGTAATAGGCGGTGATGGGGCCAAAAACCGGCACATCCAATTCTTTTAAAAGTCTGACTCCGGGAGTGGCGTTTTTGCCGTCCGAAAGATCCGGCTGTCCGGACATGCTTTCCAAGAAAAAAGGCTGCAATTTAATCAGCGCATCAATTCGGGCTGTGCCGTCTTCCCGGATGAATACATCCCTAACCACCTGACCGCTGCTTCGGGTTCCCAGTCCGTCATCCCGAACGTTGTAAGAAAAGACCGGAATCACATTTAACCCCTTGGATTCCAGCGCCCCGATGATGGTGTCTTCCACATTAAGACTTTCACTGACCCAGTAAGCGCGGGAGATCAACATGCCGACAGTGGGCCGGTCGTCCGGTGGTTGATACCATGCCTGATAATCCGCCAGCGTGTCAAAATGCCTGACACTTGCACGGGGATGATAAAAGCCTTCCCATGGCACCGGCTTGGGCGCTTCGGCTGTGATTTCAAGTTCCAGCACTTTTGCACCCATATACCGGAACATATTTGCGTAGTTTTCCTCTCCACCCAACGTAAAGTAACTGTAACAGGTTGCTGCCACATCCATTTTCACCGAAGAGAAAGCCCACAGGGAAGGGTCATATCCAACGCAGACAACGGGCAAATCGGGTATATTTTTCAACTCTTTTTCGATGGGTTCCCAGAAGGCTTCGGTAGATCGGTAGAAAAAGGCAAGGTCGGCGGTTTTAAGCTCCTGGATGGCCTCTTCTATCATCAGGGGATCTTCATTCAGCCGGGTGCTGGAAAAGATTTTTATATCCAGCCAGTCCAATCCGTTTGCCGCCCGCAGCAACAGCGGCAGATGACTCTTCCATGCAATGGCGCAAATTGAAATTTTCATATTGTGTTACTCCTTATTTAAATATTGATGAACTCGCAAATCATTCACTATACCTTTTGATGAGCCGCGACCCGCATATGAAAAATATCACGGCATATGTTATTATCACCGCAAGAGATACTACCCCTCCGGCATCCAGCGCGCTCTTTCTGATCAAAATATTGGTATGGGTCAGCGGAAGAACGGAAATTAAGGCCTTAAGAAAACCGGGCATGCGATCCACCGGGAAAAAAGTTCCGCTGAAAAACGACATCGGCATGATGAAAAAATTGTTGTATGTGGATGTGTCTTCATGGGACTTGGTAACCATGCCGACGATAACGCCCATGCTTGCGAACATAAAGCCGTTTAACAGTAGTGTGACGATAAACAATGCCGTGATATGAAATCCCTTGGCTGCGATAAAACCGACCAGAAGGATCAGCCCCGATGCAAACAGCCCCTTGACCATGCCGGCAAGTACATGTCCGATCATAATTGCTGAAGAACGAATGGGCGACTGAACGGTTATCTGAAAAGTCTTGAAATAGAGCCTGTCCAGGTTAAGTGTGCTGGCAACCCAGGTATAGGAATTGGTCATCGAACTCATAGCCACCAGACCGGGAATCAGGTAGGTCAGATAATCCGCGCCACCCATGCGGACGTTCCTGCCAAGCCCAAGACCAAAGGTAACCAGATAAATAATCGGCACCATCATGGCCGAAAAAAGATAACCGAGTTTGAGCAGTTTTCGCTTGAAAAGCAACATCTCCCGGAGAAAAACCGGGTACCATTCCATGAACCTCATTCGATTTTTCCTCCCGTCAGTTTCATAAAGACATCCTCCAGATTGGATCGACGGATGGTGACGCCGTTTTGGAGCTGTTTTGCCTTTTCGTGCGCCTCATCCCGTGTTTTAAACATGAATTGAATCAGCTTGCCGTCGGCGCCGATCACATCCACCGCATATTCACCGACTGTCTTTTTCAGATTCTCCGGACTGTCGATTGCGATGAGCTTTCCTTTGGAAACAATGCAGACCCTGTCGCAGAGCAGTTCAGCCTCTTCGATGTAATGCGTTGTGATGATCACCGTTCTGCCATCTATCCGTGTTTTACGGATAACATCCCAGAGCTGCCTTCGAATCTGGGGATCCAGCCCAATTGTGGGTTCATCCAGAAAGAGCACCGCAGGCTCGGTGAGAAGCGCCCTTGCAATAAGAAGCCGTCTTTGCATCCCGCCGGAAAACTTGGAGACAACAAAATTTTTTCGATCCCAAAGTTCAACCATCTTCAGGATGCGTTCAATTTTTCCGGGCAAGTCTGAAGCATGGTGAAGCATTCCGTAGATCAGAAGATTTTCGTAAGCCGTAAGTTCCCGGTCGAGGTTATTTTCCTGTGGAACGACGCCGATCAGTTTTTTTATTGACAAAGGGTCGATTGCTACATCGAAACCGCCGATGGCGCAGCTTCCCGCATCCGGTCGCGAAAGAGTAGTCATCATCTTGATCAGGGTTGTTTTTCCAGCACCGTTGGGGCCAAGAATCCCAAAGACGGTTCCCTGCTCAACCGTAAAAGAAATACCGTCAACCGCTGTGATTTGTTTTTCAGCAGCGCCATAGCGTCTGGTCAATTCAGAAACAGTTATCATATTAATCCTTTGCTTTTGAGTTTCGGTGTTACGACCCGTGTGCCGTTTACGCTGACAATCTCTACTTCTATCCCATATACGGCGCCCAGGTTGGCCTCGCTGATAACATCATGAGCGCCGCCCTGAGACACAACACTGCCCTCGTTCACAAGAACCACGCTGTCTGAAAAAAGCATGGCCAGATTGGGATCATGAATGGTCATCAGCGCAGTCACCTGTCGTTGAAGGATGATCTCCTTCACCTTCATGAGAACGACGACCTGATTTTTGAAATCCAGATGGGAAGTCGGTTCGTCAAAAAGCATGACAGGCGATTCCTGGGTAAGGGCGCGGGCGACCAGTACCAGTTGCCGTTCGCCGCCGCTGATTTTGGTATAGGCCCTGGACTTCAGGTGTCCGATGCCAACCTCTTCAATCGACGCTTCAGCTTTTGCAATGTCCTTTTTTGAAGGGGTGGTAAACATGCCGATATGAGCCACCCTTCCCATCAGCACCGCGTCAAATACGGAATACGGAAACGGGGGCTCGTGCTCCTGCGGCACCACGGCAATCACTTTTGCCCGCCGGTCATGACCATAATCAAGAATGCTGCCGCCTTCAAAGACAATATCCCCTTTTTCCGGCTTCCAGAGACCGGCAATGCATTTAAAAAGGGTTGTCTTGCCGCATCCGTTCGGACCGAGAATGGTCGTCAGTTTGCCGGCCGCAGCCGTCAGGCTGATGCCGTTCAGCACCGGTTTCTTTGCAGAGGGATGTTGAAAATGGATATCTTTGATCTCGATCATTTGCCCCAACTCTCTTTCCCGCCTTTTTTCATGAGATATACAAAAAACGGCGCGCCGCTTAGCGCCGTGATGATTCCTACCGGAATATCAAAATTTGTCAGACTTCTGGCCACCGTATCGGCAAATATCATGAAGGTGGCGCCTCCGGCCATGCTGAGCGGCACCAGACTTTTATGGTCGGGGCCGGTCATCATGCGTATCAAATGGGGAACCATTAGCCCCACCCAGCCGATGACGCCGCTGACCGACACAGCAAGGCTCACAGCCAGTGTGGAAGAAATCAGAAAAATCATCCGGTCCCTTCGGACATTAATGCCCAGGAACTTGGCCTCTTCTTCTCCCATGCTCATGGCGTTCATTCGCCACCGCATGAGATACACCGGCGTAAGGGAGGCGACGATGCCGGCTGCGCTGATTTTTATCATCCGCCAGTCCGCCAGGGAAAAGCTGCCCATCAACCAGAAAACGATGTTCTGTAGTTTGTGGGGATCCACCAGAAATTTGACGATAGATACCAGTGCGGTAAAAAATGCGGAAATTACCACGCCGGATAGAATGAGCGGCAAGCGCGACACTTCCCCCTGCGTTCTGGCAATGGCGTAAGTAAGAATGACAGAGGCTATGCCGAATACAAACGCCATGATCTGAATCGGCAAAAACGGCAGAAATGCAATCGTCAACGAGCAACCAAAGGCCGCGCCTGCCGAAACGCCAAGAATAAACGGATCCACCAGGGGATTGCGGAAAATCCCCTGAAGCGTGACCCCGGAACCGGAAAGAGCGACGCCCACCAGACCGGCGAGAATGACTCTTGGCAGCCGGATATCCAGAACAATCGCCTTTTCCGGAATATCTTGAAAGCCAGGCAGTGAAATGATTTCATTCAGAAGAATTTTTAGCACAAGAAACGGCGATACGCCGTAAGCCCCTATAAAAACGGCAATCCAGGCAGCCAGAAACGGTGAAATCATTATAAGTAGTTTTACTGTTTTATCATTTTTCAATCCGGTTCACGCTCCTGTATGAAATACCGTAAACCGAACGGTAAAAATTTTCTGCTGTTTTCTCCAGATACACATCTCTTAAATCTTCGGGATAGATATTTGCTGCCATCCAAAGGGCAATTACAGCAAGCCGCGGAGACCATGTGGACCATTTGGGCGCCTTGAATACTCTGCCGGTTTTTACTGCGCTTACATACCGCCATTGCGAATTACCGAGTATGTCATCAGCTCCGTACTTTGCGCTCCCCCATATGAATATGACATCCGGGTTCCATGCGACTATCCGCTCTATTGGAACATCAGCACTTCTGTCCCTCACAGAGGCAGACGCAGGATTAATACTGTTTATCAGTAAAAATATATCATTGTTAACTCCTATGGCTCCGGACACAGTGGTGGGTTTACCGCCAAGCCAGATTGCCTTTTTCCGTCTGTTAACAGGAATTTTTGAAACCCTTTCCCTTATCAGGGTAAATATCTTTTCCATTTGCGAAATAACGCTCTCAACCTTTTTTTCTTTGCAAAACAATCTGCCCTGAAAGCGCATTACCTCATAAAGCTCAGAAAGTGATTCAGGATATACGGCTATAACTTTCAACCCTTTTTCTTCCATAAATTTTACAGTCTCTGGCTTGAATGTCCATGTAAGAACAATATCAGGCCTTAGCCTGAGAAGCATCTCAATATTCACATCTGACCCGCTTCCGGCTGAAGGAATGCTTTTGGCTATATCGGGCTTAAGCGCAAGCATAAGATCGTTTACATACGCGTACCTGCTGATTCCGGCGATACTATTCCAGACGTCGAGCGCTGCCGATAGTTCATAGGTCTCGAAAAAAACCGCTCTCTTAACCGGAGTGGTCACTGTAATCTGTTTTCCGAGTTTGTCCTTATATGTGACGGCGGCAGCCGAACAAACCGCCGCCGTCAGAAAGGTTAGTACTATTACGCAAGCTGATATTCTTTTCATCAGAACCTTATGGCCAGTTCGGTAAACCATGAACGGCCCGGGCATTTATAGTACGCGTAGTAATCGCGGTTTAAAATGTTATCCACCGAAAAGGATATTGTTGCAAATTCGGCAAGCTTGTAAGCAATCTTGCCGTTTAACAGGAAATACAGATCATACGAGCCATACACATTGTCCGTCCGATCCGAGTTGTCATCGCTACCATAGCGCTTGCTGACATAACTTCCGGTGAGCATAGCTGAAATTGGACCCTTCTCTATCTCGGCTCCAGCATTGAAAATATACTCCGGCATCTGGGTAAGCCTTTTTCCCTCCGAAGCAGGATTGGCGATGTTTGTTTTGATTTTTGCATCCGTATAAGTCTCATTGGCAAAAAGGCGAAGCCATTTATCGAACCGCTGTTCTATCTCTGCCGTAACGCCTTTGCTTTCCGCTTTCCCTGCATTGTTATACTCCTTAAGAGTCGAAGTAATTGTTCTGAGATAGATGAGGTCTTTAAGATAATTTTCAAAATATGTAACCTTTACTTTCGCCCCCTTCCAGAGCCCCTGTTCGATACTTACATCCCAGCTTGTATTTTTTTCCGGCTTCAAGTCAGGATTGCTCATGTAGGTTACACCTGTTGAAGATGTCCATGTTCTATAAAGCTCATAGACAGTAGGCGCCCGGAATGCTTTACCGACGGAAGTCCGCAGAGTAGTGATGTTGAAAGGTTTATAGACAAGAGCAAATTTGGGGCTGAAGGATGAATCGGAACGCGAGTCAAAGTTTTTCGGGTAGCCTGCGCTTCCGATCTGGTTGGCATAACCGTCTTGCGTTTCCCACCAGTCCTGCCTTGCCCCTAAATATGCGGTCAGATTGTCAATAATCTCAAACTCGTCCTGTGCAAAGAGCGAATACGAATAATCCTTGCCTCCGGCGGTGTATGTAAGATTCGTTTTCGAATCCTCATCTTTCCAGTTGCTGAGATTATTTTCTTTTGTATCTGCTTTGCCGTGCCTGAATGAACCGCCCAAAGTAAGTATCTGACTTTTTAAGACAGGAAATGTAAACTGAGCGTCCGAATAGTAGTTCTGCGAGGGAGTGCTTGACAGTTTGCCGCCTCCGCCGTAAATGGTTGCATAAGGCAGCGATGAATTCGGCGTTGTGTACCAGTTTTTTGCAGCATCCACCAATCCGGTATTCAACTTGGTTTTCAGTGTGCCTATTTCTGCTTCAAAATTTACGACATACTTGTTTGTCTCCTTCCCTCCGTTGCCGCTTACAAAAGAATTTTCACGAACAGTACCGTAGGAATAAACCGGAGCGCCGGCGGCATTTTTCAGATAGGTATGAGGCTCATCGCGGTTGTACTCATTGCGGGTTCGCTCAAAAGAAGCGGTCATTTTTGCGGTTTGGGAAAAATCATATCCTGTTTTGATGTTCAGCGCATCATCCCACCAGCGGTTGTCGCCCTTGTCGCCGATCAGGTACCGTGTATTTCCCTTATTATCTGTAGTATATGACCAGCCTGTGATACCTGCAGCCGGTCTTGAGCTTTGCACATTGCTGTCTGTGGGAAAGCCGTTTGTTGTCTGATAGCCATAGCTTACAAAGATACTGAGCGCATCGTTATACTTATCTCCGCAGGAAAGATAGTCTCTCCGGAAATCGTCCATAGCCTCACCGCTATGCCAGCTCGTGCCATAGCCGCTTTTGAGTGTGACCTCTCGTTTTTCAGGCATTTTTGTGATGATGTTTACTACACCGCCCATTGCATAGCCGCCATAGAGACTCGAAAATGGACCCTCTACAACCTCAATACGCTCAATGTCTTCCGTGCTCATGCCTGCCCATGTGACATCACCTGTGTAAGCGTCATTGAGAACCATGCCGTCTTTCATTATAAGTGTTCTGTTTGCCCCGGGAATACCTCGCAGGGATATATTTGCAAGTGTATCCATAAGCCCCTTGCCTCGGCGGTTGAATACACCGGGCATAGTATTTAAAGCCTCATCAACAGACTTGATATTTCTTTGTTCAATATCTTTCTTTGTGACAACATGAACATCTCCTGGCGTCGATGCCACGTCTATTTCTGTTCGGGTTGCCGTAACTACAATTTCTTCCAATGAAACGGAATCTTTTGGGTCGGACTTTGCTTCAGTTTTTCTATCGCTTTGCACCTGCTCAGCTTCTGCTGTCTTTTGTTCATGAGCAAAAACATTCGAACGGCAAAATATGAGGCCGCATATCAGCAAAATTCTCAAAAACATTTTTTATCTTTTATCTCCCTAATATTTACTTTTCACCTCCTTTTCTGATATAATAAAAAAAGGGGTGACGGTTAATCCCATTAGCAGGCGTAAAGTCTGTAGCCGCTATCGCTCCTTCGGAGCGGGGAATCCTCGCCAAAAGCTTCCCTGCTCCGATAATTTTAAATTTATTATTAGAAAATACAGTATGTTATAATGCTATAGCAATAGCCAAATAAAAAAGCCACGAAGAGGCCTCCCTTTTTAAGGAAGAACAAGCCTTCGTGGCTTTTATTATTCTATATCCGCCGGTTGTCAGCGAATAATATTATATCTATGTATCTGCAGCTTCTGCTACATTACTGACTTATTTGGTTTTCTCTATATGCGAACTTTTAAGAAGTCAAGATATTTCTTAATAAAAAAAGTTGTAACTTTTGTAATTTAAGAAGCAGTCAAACTTTATTTTCCCTGTACCTGATAGCATTTCGTATCATGGCTTTTGCCCAGGCGGGTGTACCTAATGCATGAATGTGGGTATATGTGGCGAGAACGTTTTTGAAAATAATGCCGTCTTTGTTTTTTATAAGTCCTGATCCTCTTTCCAAACAAAACGCAAGGTCTTTTTCATCACCATCCCATTTAAGAACACTTGAATAATGAAATTCATGCCCGTGGATTTTGGTTCCTATCTCGTAATAAGGATTTTTTTCTTTAACTTCTGAAACAGTATATCCATGAGCCTGCGGTCTTTTTGAAAACCCAAAAACTACAGGAAGAACACCTGCCATGGCATAGGTCTGGCCATCAAAGACAAGTTCTTCTCCCAGATACATCAGCCCGCCGCATTCGGCATAAATCGGAAGGCCTTCAAGCGCCAGTGATTTCAGATTTTCTTTAAAAGAAATATTTTCAGCAAGCTCTTTTGCATGTGTTTCGGGAAAGCCGCCTCCGATATACAATCCGTCAATATCCGGGATCTTTTTATCGGAAAGAGGACTTATATAAACCAGTTGTGCACCGGCAGAAATAAGTGCCTCAATGTTTTCATGGTAATAAAACTGAAAAGCGGAATCTTTAATTATACCTATCCTGGGCTTGTCTTTTGAAGATATTGTTAATTCATCATTTGTTTTTTCAGTTATTTTGTCTGTTGCATTGATTTGTGGAAGATCAGGGGCATTGGAACCGATCTGAACAAGCATTTCAAGATTTATGTATTTTTTAGCCATTTGAGCAGCAGCAGTCACAGAATCAGCTGCCCATTTATGTTCCTGAGTTGGAACAAGACCCATATGTCTTTCCGGAAAATTTTGTTTTCCAAGTTTTGGTATGGAACCAAGCACACATATTCCGGTATGATGCTCGATGCTTTTTCTCAAAATATTTTCATGTCTTGATCCGGCGACCCTGTTTAAGATCACACCCTTAATATCAATATCATGATCAAAATGCAGGCAGCCCAGCACAATCGCAGCAATTGTTCGTGTGCTTTTTGTACAATCCATACATAAAATAACTGGCGCTTTTAAAAGCTTTGCAAGAGCCGCAGTGCTTGTGGTTCCTTCTACATCTATACCGTCATAAAGACCGCGGTTTCCTTCAATAACCGACAAATCCGAATTTACAGAATGGGAATAAAAAGAATTTAGAACCTGCTCAACAGGCGTAAGAAAGATATCCAGATTGTAGCAGGGCCGGCCTGCAGCGAGGGCAAGCCAGCCCGCATCAATATAATCAGGACCTTTTTTGAAAGGAAATATTTGTTTTCCGGCAACATTTAAAGCGGAAATTATGCCGGTGGATACTATGGTTTTTCCTGCTCCGCCTCTTATAGCGGAAATAACTATTCTTGGAAAATCCATATTATCCGGCATCAAATATTAAATCTAATCTTCATCTTCGGCATGAGCTTGTTTGCCTATGCCTTTGAGACCAATCAAAGTAGTACTTCCGCTTGACCAGTATTCAAGAGTTCCTTCAGTTACCATTTTATTTACCAGATTTTTTACAGCTCTCGGTTTTTCATCCGGGGCCATTGCGTAGAAATCTTTAAGATAAAATTTGGATTTTCCTTTTTTGCCTTCAAGAGTTTCTACTATTGTCTTTTTTAAAGCTTCTTCATCCATTTTATGGCCTCATAAATAGTATAACCGGGGTAATTAATACCCCGGTTTTATGTTAAAAACTACTAGAACTTAAATTGCGTTGTCTGACGCCATGTGAAATAAGCCGGATCACGGAAATCATCAATGAGATGATGAGTAAACGGAATATCACATTTCTCAAAAAATCTTTCCCAGCCGATTCTTTCGGCCCATTCTCCAAGACGCTCATATTTATTTGCATCATTGGCATAAGTTTCTACCATCTTCTTGATTACAGCAGTTGTCTGTGGCCAACGTGGTGTTTCGTTGGGAAGAAAAGCAACTACAACTTTAGAAAACTTCGGGGTGCTGATTCTGTTTGAAACCTTGCCGCCGGCCATGATTACTATACCGTCGCCGACATCATCAGCAAGAGGCATAGAGGGACACATCGTATAACAGTTACCGCAGAACATACATCTTTCGGCGTTTACTGCTACGCTGTTAAGCTTTGCCCCATTAATTTCAACTTTAGCCGGTTTGATGGCTGCTGTAGGACATGCGGCAATTGCAAGCGGAATTTCGCACATCTTATCCAGATACTCATTGTCAATCATAGGCGGTTTGCGGTGATATCCGAGAATAGCGATATCAGAGCAATGAACAGCGCCGCACATATTAAGGCAGCATGCAAGAGAAACGCGCAGATGAGCAGGCAATCTCATGCTTTTGAAATCGTCGAAAAGAACGTCCATAGTTGCTTTTACCGGCCCTGAAGCATCGGTTGCAGGTGTGTGGCAGTGAATCCATCCCTGTGTATGAACTATATTGGTTACTCCGGCGCCTGTGCCGCCGACAGGAAATTTAAAACTTCCGCCGGCAAATTTTCTGCTTTCCAGATCTTTCTTCAAAACAGCAACTTTATCCAGACTGTCAACAAAAAATTCTATGTTGTTTCTGGTGGTAAATCTTAAATATCCACTGCAATGCTTATCTGCAATTTCGCAGATTTCGCGGATATGTGTGTTGCTCATAAGCCGGCAACCACCGACTCTTACTGTAAAAATTTTATCGCCTGTTTCTGAAACGTGAACCAGAACACCCGGTTCAAGAATCTCATGATACAGCCATTTGCCCTTATTTTTTGCAATTATCGGATGATAGAACTCATCGTATTTTCTCGGGCCGATGTCTGTTATTCTGTTTTCCATCGGTTTGTCTTTATTATAACCTGAGGATATAAATGCCATAGTCTTTACCCCCTATCTCTGATGATATTTTCTGAATTCGTTAATGTCACGTGAAAAGCCGCCTTCAACTTCGTCTTCTTTCCAGAAGATATAAGGATTGGATCTGGGCTCTTTAACATGCTGCGGCATCGGCTCTATATTTGTCATTTCAAGAAGCTTCTGGAAACCCTGGCGTTTAATCAGCTCACCGAGTCTTTCACGGTTTTTTCCTTCTTCCATCCACCAATCCCAAATAGACTCTATAACTTCCTTGATTTCATCATAAGGTTCTTCAGCTTTAATAAAAGGAACAAGCAAAGAACCCATCTGAGCGCCGTCAAGGATCGGAGCCTTGGCTCCGACAAGTATTGAAAGTCCTCTGTCATTGCCGATTCTTAAAGCGCGAGGCATAACATTGATACAGTGCATGCATCTTGTGCACTCTCTGTTGTTGATTTCAAGCTTACCGCCTTCAAGACGCATACATTTTGTCGGGCAAAGATCAATGACTTCCTTTTGAATATCAAATTTACCCCAGTCGCGTCCTGAATGAGCGCCTGCATTTGGTTTATATTCGCCGTTGATATAGGCTTTAACTTCCTTCTGGTCAATTCTGATGTCATCGCGCCATGTCCCTATAAAAGACATGTCGGAACGTGCTATTGAAGCAACGCAGCAGTTTGGGCAGCCGTCAAATTTGAATTTAAATTTATATGGAAAAGCAGGGCGATGAAGTTCATCCTGATAGTCGTTTGTAAGAGTATGACATAAATGTTGGGTATCAAAACATGCATACTCGCACCGTGCCTGACCTACACAATCGGAAGGAGTTCTTAAATTTGAACCGGAACCGCCAAGGTCCTGATTCAGGTTATGTGTCAATTCGAAAAAGATTTCTTCCAACTGTGGAGTTGTCGTACCGATCCAAATAATATCACCGGTTGATCCGTGCATATTGGTAACGCCGCTTCCGCGAAGATCCCACAGATCACAAAGTTCCTTTAAATATTTTGTTGTATAGAATTTGCCGGCCGGCTGGCTTATACGCATTGTATGAAAATGCGCTACACCGGGAAACATTTCAGGCTGGTCGCAGTATCTTCCTATAACGCCGCCGCCATAGCCGAAAACGCCTACTATTCCACCGTGTTTCCAGTGAGTTCTTTTATGTTTATATGAAAGTTCCAATACTCCCAACAGATCTTCGCAAGCATCCACCGGAATCTGGAAATCCACGCCTTTTACATTTTTCGCTCTTGTTTCAGCCTCTTGCTTTAGATCAGATACAAAGCTTGGCCATGGCCCAGTTTCAAGCTGATCCAACAAAGGGGTCTTATGTTTCATTGTTTTACCTCCATGTTATTATTATGACTAAATATACAAACAAAGAACAACAAACTTTATAACCAAAGCCTCTGCGCTCACCTCCCCTCGCTCCAGCATATTTATAGTTTTATATAAAATATTATTTTAAATATTATTATCTCGAAAGAATTTATCGTATAAAATTATTATTTTTTCTTGTCAATAAAAAAGGAATATCTATATCCCGATATTATTTTAAACATTAAAGAATTTATATATTCCTGATTTAGCAGCATTCTTTAAATAAACACTCTACAATATATTCAGTCAGTTTTTGCTGCATTGGATTAACAAACAACTCATAACTTGCTTATTGCATGGTATAATTCACCGGAATGCACGGATAGATTACTGCTGATAATCTTTATATCCGGCGCTGACTGGTTAAATGAATTTGTTATAATTTTCAATAGTTCAAACAATTGAACTTCCGAATAGGATAAGAGATAATCCATCAGTTTATGATTAAAATCAAATGGAATCATATTTGATTTACTTTTCAGAAAAATCCCATCCATAAAGCCTTTTATTGTTCCTTCGGCCGCTTCTTTATCAGCCCATACGATATCACCTGTACCATCCAATCTGTCAAGGCGCATCCTGATTGAAAGGACTATAATAAACATGAGCAATCCTTCAAAAATCAAGTCAGGATCTGCAGCCATACTGTTTGTATTGTTATCTGTTGAGTATAAAGCAGCATATTGTCTTACGGTTATTAGTTTTACATCCGGCTTGTTATCTGTGATCTTTACAACAAAATCACCAGCCGCATGATGCCATGGAAATATCTGCTCAAATGTATAGATATCATAAAAAAAGGTCATGATCATAGCAGCCTGCCTGTATATCTCTGCGGCATAATCTTTTGAGATAAACTGATTGCCTTTGACATGGTCCCATATAATTATTTTATTTTCGCCATCTTTTGGGTCTTTAGAAATATGAAATTCATTATATCCTTCAAACCACCGGGCAAGAAACATGCTGATTGGAAGATTGTTTCTTTTTGACACAAGACTATCAAATCCATAAACAGACGGAATAAAATCATTGGGAATTTTTTTGTGAAGTCTTTGTAAAGTTATGTATTCATTTCCTGCACATTCAATGCCTGCTTCGGATATGGCAACATTTAAAACAAACGGGGTTTTGGAACTATCTGTAACAACTACAACCTTTGCAGGATGATAAAACCGGCCATGCTTTTCCAGCAAAATCCGTATTTCATTTATACGCTCAAGGCATATCTTCTGCTTCGAAAAAGATAATGCGTTTAATATAAACTCATAGTTGTTTTGCCTAATAAAATCACCGGCAGCTTCAAAATAATCTCCGTATGTAATAGAATGAGACTTATCTCTGCAGGATTTTATTTCAGCATTATTTCTGTTTGAAGGCAGCGGCACATTCCAGAGCTCGCTGTCAGGTTTGATCAGTTGATCCTGATCCGACAGGAAATATTTAACCGGAGGGTTTGGACATATCGACAATTGGTGATTACCTGTGTTGTTCAAGTTCCTTTAAAATTTCCGGTGCCACAGGATATCCAAGTTTTACTGCCATATCACAATGCTCTACTGCTTTGTCAAATTGGTCATTCTGCATATAGGCAATTGCAAGATTATTATGGGCGATAGCAAAATTTGGCTCAATTTCAATAGCTTTCAGATTTGCTTCTATACTTTCCACGACAAGGTTTTTCATAAGATAGGCATTAGCAAGTGTAGTATATGCCTGTAAAAAATTCGAGTTATATATGATAGCCTTCCTTAAAGCAGCAATAGATTTGTCAAGATCACCTTTTTGGAGATGAATAAAACCTATATTCCCATAACCTTCGGAAAAGCCAGCCCGGGAATTTATCGCCTGTGTGTTATAATGCAGACAACCGTCAAGATCACCGCGTTGCAGGCAAAGGCCTCCAAGCTGGACATAGGCTTCAGCAAGGCTGGGGCTGCAGCCAACTGCATCATGCAGCTCTTTCTCGGCCTCATCGAAGTTTTTTTGACCTATCAAAGCCACTGCAAGATTGTAATGGGATGTTCCGCAATCAGGGTTTGATGCAATAGCCATCCGTTGCTGTTCAATATATTCATCTACATTTTTTGCTTTTGCCATAATTATATCCTTGAGATTTTTTTATTAGGGGTTATTATGCAAAAGTAATATTGTCAAGTAAAAACGCAAACAGCAGCTATGATGCTTACGTAATATTTCAAAAAACATCTTTTAAATCCTGGGAAAAGTATTTATGCTATCCCTCTGTTTGGATTAAATTAAAATACTTCCGCCATAGCTCTGGGCAGGAACTTATTTTATCTCGGCTTGTTGATGGATTTTTTTAAAGCCCATCGTTTATTATTAACAAAAGATTAACAAATATTTTGTAAAGACACTTTAAAGAGGATTTTATGATTACCGGATGTTTTACTGCCATTGCAACACCATTTAAGAATAATTCTGTCGATTATGATGGTCTTTCAACACTTGTTGATTTCCAGATTGCTAACGGAATAACCGGGATATTAGCTGTTGGGACAACAGGTGAAAGCCCAACACTCACCTGGGATGAACATAATGGAATTATAGAAGAAGTTACAAAAAAATCCAAAGGTAATTGCATGTGCATTGCCGGAACAGGCAGCAATAATACAAAAGAGGCGCTTGCGGCAACAAAACATGCTGCAAATGTTGGAGTCGATGCCGTATTGCTTGTTGACCCTTATTATAACGGGCCCAGCTCTCTTGAAATAAGGAAAGAATATATTGAACCAGTAGCTTCCGCTTTTCCTGATATCCATATCATACCGTATGTGATTCCGGGAAGAACCGGAACCCAACTGCTGCCTGAAGATTTAGCTCTTCTGTACAAAAATTATAAAAATGTAGATACTGTAAAAGAAGCAACGGGCAACATTGAAAATATGAAGCGGACAAGAAAATGTTGCGGTACAGATTATGCTATCCTTTCAGGGGATGACGGTTTGACTTATGATATGATGACTGATCCTGAAATAAATGCTGCAGGTGTAATTTCAGTTATAACCAATATTGCACCAAAGGCTATTGTGCAGATGGTAAATGCCCTTATCCAGGGAAACCTGTCTGAAGCAAAAAAGCATAAAACCGCTCTTGATCCTCTTTTTGAGCTTGTTACCGTTAAAACAATGGAAAAGACACCTTATGGAGAAGTGGTTTGCAGAGCAAGAAATCCCCTTGCTATTAAGGCTGCAATGACAATTCTTGGCATGCCTTCAGGAGGATGCAGAAGGCCACTTGGCAAATTGACACAAAACGGGCTTGAAAAGGTTCTTGCAATTTTAACAAAGGTACAAAGTAACAATCCCGAAATATTTAAGCCTTTAGAAGATTTTTTCGGAATAAATATAAATAAAAGGTTAAAAAATAACTCAATTATGGAAATGCTTTGCTATCAAAGCTATTAATTATAATTGACTAAGCGGCGACCGCTTTTTATGGGCGACAAATTATAGACCATGTTTAATTGATTATAACTATTTTAAACAGTAAATTATATCATGCCCACAGAACAGCATAAAGAAGTAAATGGCTGGTAATGTGTCACCAGCCATTTCTTGTATTATAGGATCAGATTCCGCTTCCGATATGCATGCCGGACTTTTTTTGGCTATGCTACATCACCGTGAAAAATGGTTAGAATTCGCACCTCGGTTTCACCTATAAATGCTCAGAACGGACAAGGGGAAAGAATTGGATATTGCCGGTTGAAAGCATGCATAGATTCTAAATAAGGAGAATCATCGGAACATGGAGTTGTATAGCAGCCAAATACATACTATGTCGAAAAACACATTTGCCGGTGAAATCATAAGGATTAGGCGGCTTGATTTCGGCTCGGTTTCAATAGGAGGCTTCTGGCATAACATCCAATTTAAGAAAAATATACAGCTGACAGATTATGCAGCAACGAACTCAATTTTAATCCGCATCCCAGTTGCTTCGGCGATCTTTTCCAAAGTTTTGAGCGTGAAGCCCTCATACTCGCCGCTCTCGATTCTCGAAATCGCCTGTTGGCTGGTTCCCATGAGCTCTGCCAGTTGCCGTTGCGATAAACCCTTCTTCTCTCTGAGCTCCGCAATCTTCATTGCTAGTTTTAGAGCTTGCCTCTCTTCTTGGTAATGTATTTTGAACTCGGGATCTTTGATGTCTTCCCGTAATCTGCTTTGGAATGTCCGAACTTTGCCTTTTTTCATATTTCACCTCTCGCAGGAAACCTTTGCATCCAATCCTCCATGCGTTTCTCCGCTAAGTCAATATCCTTCTCTTTCAGTTGCTGCGTTTTTTTGGAAAATGCATTTACCAACACAATCTGATCAAACATCTGGAAGAAATAGAGAATGCGGAACTGGTTCGATCTATAATGTATTCTCAACTCTCTTATTTTACCCCTGACAATATCAGCATAGGGCCGCTTGAGGTTCGGCCCTTGCTCCTCCAAGAGTGACAGATACGCAGCCACTTTAGCCCGTGACTTTTTGTCTAACTTATTAAGAAAATCATCAAGCGGTGAATCGCCTCGCTCAGCCGTATAAAAGACTATATTGTACAAGCACACCTCCACGCTACATTTACCATATACATCATGTTTGATGTGTTGTCAAGCTGGTCTGTTCGTTTTCGTTTCAAGAAATTTGTCGATATCAGTAGCGCCCGATATGAGAAAGTTCAGAAAACTGGCATTTCTAAGCCGCTATGTTTCGCAGATACTCAGGGCTCGGTTTCTTGATTGGCCGAAAAGATAGTGAGCTGCCTCAGAAAAACAGCATTTTTAGAGATTTTGATATTGATTCTCTGCTGCATTTCACTTCCAATATGTTGGGATTAAATTTGAAATTCACCTGTATGGCAAAAAGGATTAGTGCGGATGACAAAGACAAACGCGATTTATTGGTCTATTTATTGTGGAAAACAGAACGCTTTTCAAACAGAGAAATCAGAAATCGTTTCGGATTGACATATTCGGCTGTCAGTCAGCGTGTTAAGATGATGACAAACAGGCTTTCGGTGGAAAAAGGTCTTCAGGATCAATACATAATGCTTAAATCACAAATCTGGTTTGACACTGATTCTTCTCTGTTTACACCTACAAACAAATACTACCTGGTTCTTTGAAAAATGTTTATTACTGATAGAAAGAAAGTAACGCTGGCGTCTACGGTGAGCGAAGTGAGGCCGACAGAACGCTGATGTTATGAAATACTAACCTTTCTCTTTAGCTCAATCAAGTCTTCTATATCGAATCCTTGAAGCCTTGATTTATGAAAAAATCTCTGAACAGACATCACATCTTTGCTTTCATAATAACTCATTCCGTTCTTCATCATTTCATCACGCAAAGCCAACTTACGCTCTTGTGCAGAAATAAAAAGTACTTGTTCTTCAGGACGACGATTTTTCAAAAAAGGAATGCAAATATTTTTATCCATACACACGAATGCAAGACCATTTTTCGGCAAATATTCATCTGGCATGAATTTAATACGAATATCAATTTGTTCCCAATTGTATTCATATGAATCTATCCAAAAACATTCTATTGCTTGAACTTGATTATCATCAATTAATATTCCGTTTGGTCCGCATATGGCATCAAGCAATGGTTTGACAATATTATCTACATCTGCAGAAGTGTTATTTTCGTATCTCTTTTGTTCGTGAACATTCCATTGTATTCGTACACTTACATCACCAGATAATAGAAAACCTACCTTTTCCACTTTTGCAGCTACGTGCTCTTTAAACTCTCGCTTTCGATCCCCATTTGATTGGAGAGAAACAGGCGGTCTTTCAATCGAAAATTCAATTTCGCCTGATTCTGGAGGAATATCAGCAAAGGAATTTATCATATTTATAGATTCCAAAACATAATGCCAAAATCAGCCGCTACCGAGTACTTATAGAACTACATATGACACTCATTCAGTTGGCTGAATTTTGTGGTTGGATAATTTTATTTATTCGATCGGTCGTTTAATTGGAAACCTGCGCATGATCCTCACAAATTTTCTTTAACGGCGCGCCTCAATTAAAGCGCTTAAACGAGATCCGGTGGGAGACAATTTTACATCCCAACGATGTGGGTTAAATTTCCCAGCGTTCCGTAAACGAACCCACCCCATTTGAGGTTGGACAGTTCGGATTTTCCCAACACTTTCTCGAATGGTACGTTCAACAGATGAGGCGTAACGTTTCTTGCTCTTCGGTATGGAATCCCGCGTAGTAATGTAGCTCTCTGGGGCAAAAGTCACGATTCGTTCCATATCTTTAATTGTGGGCACCTTTTTCCCAGCATGGTAAAAAGGCGAAAGAACCGCAATTGGGAGTTGGGCCATTATGTCGGACCATACTTTATCATGATGTCCAGTTGATGATCCATGATGAGGTACTTTATATATAGAGGCACGACCTTGTGGGCGCTCCGCAAATTGAACAATTGCTGACCACCCAGTCGAAGGGTCGCCTTTCTCCTCAAGATCTGAACCTAGTAATATTTTAACAGTACCAGTTTCTATCCAAAGGGCTACTGCGGCATGGTTAGGACGGAGATACGGTGCGCGCTTTTTCGTTTGCCGGGCCTGAGGCATCAAATCAAGTATTCCGCGAATAAAAATGTCATATTCTTTATCGGAAGGAGATAATGTCGTTACTACACACGACTCAGCATTGCCTTCGGCTGGCAAGTTTAAAATAACTCGATTTGCAAGTGCCCTTTTTATTGGTCTACGGCTTCTCAGTATCTGCAATGTGCGTTTAATCTCGCTGACACCAGATAATTCAGTCTGAGTCATTATTTTTCCGTAATCCAATATATATGATAAAAATTCGCTTTGTGTCAGAGCTGAGGAACAACAGACGGGGGTATTTGGACAAGATAAAACTATGTTACTTAGACCACGCACATGATCGTCATGCCAATGAGAAACGACGATTAGGCGAACAGCTTCATGAGCAGATACACCGATTCTATCGAAGTATTCAAGAACTGCTGGTTTACCTGTATTTGTATCTAAACAAGAATCTACTACAATCCAACGATTTTCTCCCAAGTGAACTACGGCGCTTTCGCCATACCCAAGGCCAAAGAGAGTAAGTTCAATCTGATCCAAATTGGGAGGAATCTCAATCATTCGTTATTCAATTCACTTGCCCATTCAGCCGCATCTCGCCGGTTCTTTTCGAGCTCTTTTTTTGTCCAAGCAGGCAAATTTCTAAACACAATACGAGAGGAACGGTCTTTTGTTCCCCCCTGACTGCGACGATAACCGATTGTCCAGCGGAAGATAGCGCCCAGACAAATTCTTGACCGATCAGTATCTGCTAAATCATCCAGAAGGAAATCAGCTTCTTCATCTTCTATCGAGCAATTTTTGGTTACATCCACGAGCCGCGCTGTAAAATTTTCGCTAGAAATTGATACTACATAACCTTCCCATTCTTGTAAAACTGAAAACGAATATCTTACTTCTTGAGGTTTTGGAAGAGTTGCCGGGAAAATGTCTTTAACATCAATTCCTTCTCTCTCAGAAATTGTATTAACTGAATCTATTCTGTTTTTTTGATTCACTAATAAATCATCAGTGATCTCTTGGTATAAGCGACTTTGAGAAACAATATCTCCAATAGTATCCACAAGACATGGTACAGTTGCGGTCTGGCTGATCATACTATCTCCTTTAATGCCATTATCTGATCAATAATCCATTCCGAGCGCCGTATAGAAGTGTCAAACTGTTTACCTAACCCGGACAAGCCGGAACCAAGAATTTTTAGTTAAACCATGCTAAAATGAGTGTAACATTTTTAGCATGGAGGTTTAGTATGTTGATTACCGAACGATATAAAGAGCAAATCACGGGTGTTCTTTCATGTTACG